>NZ_JBHIRL010000002.1:0-281416 GCF_042197145.1 Bartonella sp. AA56HLJMS
TCTTCCCATGATCAACGTGACCAATCGTACCAATATTAACATGCGGTTTTGTTCGTTCAAACTTGCTCTTCGCCATTGCTATTAATCTCTTGTTTTATTCCCTATTTTTATTAGCACCTAGGGACAATTCTGCAAAACTTAAGTCTGACCAGACTGTAAACAGCCCAATCACCACAACTCTTAGACGGAAAACCCCACCAAATCTATAAATGGAATATCCTCCATCATACCTATTTGCCCAATCACCAACAACCACTTGGAGCGGGTAGCGGGAATCGAACCCGCATATTCAGCTTGGAAGGCTGCTGCTCTACCATTGAGCTATACCCGCATGACCCACGTACTAACTCTCCTTCGATGAATGGTGGAGGGGGTTGGATTCGAACCAACGTAGCATACGCAACGGATTTACAGTCCGCCCCCTTTAACCACTCGGGCACCCCTCCATTACACCGATAAAGTCGCGCAATGAGACATCACGACAACCATCTTGAATACCCATTCAATTCAATCTGATTGCGAAGTGGTTATGACGATTACTATTGTATCTGTCAACAGAATAAATACAATTCTGTACAAATTTCCTGCTCATAATTTTAAATCATAGATTTTTTCTCTCTATTTTTCTTATTAACACGTTATAAAGAAGCTATGAAAGAAAAAACATCACAAAATTCTCATTATGCTCGTTTGCGTCGCCGATATCGCGATACAAAAGGCTCTCCTTCTCGATCTTTTACACACCCAAAGAAGAAAGCTGCTTCTTTACAGCAAGAGATCATCCATCTTTATGGCATTCATTCTGTTCAGGCTGCTTTAGAAAACCCAAAAAGAATTTTAAAATGTCTTTACGTTACACAAAATGCCTTAAAACGATTAAATATATCCGAATCAGATTATCCTTGCTCTGTTATATTATGCACCCCCAAATATCTTGATTCGCTCGTTGGAAGTGAGGCTGTTCATCAAGGTATTGTTTTGGAAACTCTCCCCCTCAAACCATGCAAACTGTCGGAACTAACCAATACTGATCTGGTCATTGTCATGGATCAAATTACCGATCCACATAATGTTGGCGCTATTATGCGCTCTGCAGTTGCATTGAAAGCTAAAGCACTTATTACAACTTGCCGTCACTCTCCCCACGAAAGCGGTGTTCTTGCGAAAGCGGCATCTGGAGCTCTGGAGATGATTCATTATATTACCGTACGAAACCTTGCTGAAGCTCTTCAAGAACTTCATCAAACAGGTTTTACAAGCTTTGGTCTCGATTCAGAAGGTGACCAACCTCTAGAAACAGCATTAACAGGGAATAAAATTGCTCTTGTTTTAGGAGCAGAAGGTAAAGGTTTACGTAAAAAAACACGCGAAACCGTTTGCGCTTTAACACGCCTTGACATGCCTGGAAATATTAAATCATTAAATGTTTCAAATGCAGCAACAATAGCTCTTTATGTGGCACATCAATATCTTAGATTCTAGTTTTTAATTTTTTGTGAAACATCAAAAAAACCAACCAACAAAAAACCCGCAAAAAACCCGCCAATATGAGCTTCCCATGCTATTGAGATGCCATTTTCTTCAAACAAAATAGAAGAAATACCTATGATCAAATCAGTCGTCAGCCATACACTCATATAAACAAGAACCCCCTTAGAACACAGAGCTTTTTTGACAGATAATAAAGGTCCTAAAAGTTTTTCGTTCTGCGCATTGACAGCTAGATTACCACTAGGAAAACCGTAACGTGCAATAGCACCCATCATTCCAGATACGGCACCTGACGCCCCAATAAGTGATATGGTACTTTCTTGATGAAATGTAAAATAAGTCAAAACAGAAATAACTGCCGTTAACACCCAAAAAATTAAAAAACGTAAAACACCAAAATGCCTTGCTAAAGGAGAGCCGAAAACCAAAAGCCAAACCATATTAAGAGCAACATGTTTAAAACTACTATGCATAAATGAATAACTCACCATGGTATAACAAAATGCTACAGGATCCCTCTTAAACAATGCTGGTATAAATGAAAAAAGCTCAAGACTTTCAACATAAACATGATGAGAAAAAAAATACTGAGAAATGCAATAAAGACAAAAACAAAATGCTATCAAAACAACTATAATAAATGGAACATTCAATAAGGGTTCTTTAGGTTGTTTTGGCAATCGGGAAACATCATTATGTTGGTGACTAGAAACTTTCATTGTATAAAATCTCGTATTTTTTAGAAAATGGGTTATTCTTTTATACAAAATAAATATACCATTCCCAGTGATGCAGAATCTTTTCAACGCCTCTTCGAAGCCCCTTTTTAAATTTTCAATAGCTCTATATGAAAACACGTGTATTTTATACAAAAGATTTTAAAAAGCATGGATATCAAGAATATGATTTACAAACTTAGTGGTATCCTACTTACTTAAATGTGAAGTTACCATGCAATATACAAGAACTTACGAATAGACAAACTCACTTATGAGGTGGTGTATAATAAAAATATATAAACATTATTTTCTTACTAGAAATATATTGATTATTGCATTTTTTAACCAAGCTATACTTCGATTGATAAACTTTAAAGAATCTTAAATCTCAATTTTTCCATTAATATGGCCTGCATTGCTTCTATGCTTTGAACGAAAAACGACATCTCTATGAGAAAAATACCAATACAGTGTTCTCTAGATATAATAATTAGTGTTTCATGATGAATTACTTACTTGATAATCTGTTTCCCTCATACATGCAAAAGCGTCAGTTCATCTCTTTAACAAATATAAACAAGCCTTTCATTTCAACCTTTAACAGATATAATTCAAGAACTGTCTCTTATGAAACACTGAAAAAATATGTTGATTCTAATAATGCATCTTTGAATTTAAACAGTTCATGACGGAATTTTTTATTCCTTTTTTAGACAGTCTTATTGACACATCCGACACTTGTAACGCGCAAGAGAATAATTTGGATTATTCAATATAAAAAAAATTAAATGAGGTAATCATAGGAATTTGCTATTAAGTTGTAAAATGATAAAGGACCATTATAAATCAATGTATTATAAATAGATAACACACTAATTATTGAAGAGAACGATCTTGAGAATTCTGCTTGCAATCCTTTAACCACACATCATAAATAGGATGCTCAACAGCGTTCAAACCAGGACTATCTGCAAACATCCATCCTGTAAAAATACGCCGTATTTTTTTATCTAATGTTACTTCATTGACTTCAACAAAACCAGTTGTACGCGTGGGTTCATCTTTAGAGCTCGTATAACACGCACGTGGTGTTACCTGTAATGCGCCGTACTGATAAATTTTACCAAGAGTAACTTCAAAACGTGTGGTCCGTCCCGTGATTTTGTCAAGACCTGCAAAAACAGCAATTCCATTGCTAATACGCTCAGCCCGCACCCCATTATTTAAGGATAAAAACACTAAAATTTCCATAAAAAAAATATAAAAAAAATGCCTCGCCCCTAACAATAAAAAAAATCTCATCATATCAAAATCAATCGCACCTTAAAAAATAATTCTTTTCATAACATAGAGTCAAATAAGACAAAAATACACACGCACATTAAAACATGTTATTTTTTAGGTGACCACGCATCATAATCTTCATGCACACAAGAACGCTCTCCATTGGAGGTTATAGCTCCCTTTGGTCGATAGCCCTCACTTGTTCCTGTCATATTTGCAACATGAGGCTTTTCCCATTCATAAGGATGATAATCCTCTTGTGTTGGTGGACACTCACAGCGATGATGAATCCAGCCATGCCAACCTGGTGGAATAGTAGAGGCCTCAGAATAGTCTTTATAGATAACCCAACGGTGCGGATAACCATCCTTATGAAGTCCTCCTTCATAATATATATTTCCAAATTGATCTTCCCCTATCCGCTTACCTTTGCGCCATGTGAAAAAACGCGTACCAATGGTATTGCCATTCCACCATGTGAAGATTTGCTTAAAAAAACGAACCATCTGCTATTCCATTCATTTAGTGCGCTCATGAAATTAATCGTTGGAATAAAATTATTAACGATTGAAATTATCGAAAAAGTTACTAGTAAATTCAACTACAATTCCAATTGATAGGTTAACGTGCTATCCTTTAATTTCAAGAAGATATCATATGTATGGCTTCTTCTCCACCCCATAAAATTTAATCTATGCCAAGTTTCATCTTAACCAATTCATTAACAGCTTGGGGATTTGCCTTACCACCTGTTACTTTCATTACCTGTCCAACAAACCAACCAGCTAAAGCAGGTTTGTGCTTTGCTTGCGCAACTTTATCAGAATTATTGGCAACGATCTCATCAACAGCTCTTTCAATAGCCTTTGTATCCGTTACCTGCTTCATATTTCGTTCTTCTACAATTTGGCGTGCATCTCCCCCCTCATTCCAAATAATCTCAAAAAGATCTTTGGCAATTTTTCCAGAAATAACTCCTTCTTTTATAAGATCAATAATGCTTCCCAATTGATTTGGCGATACTGGTGACTCTTCAATCTCACGATTATCTTTATTTAAAGCCCCTAAAAGGTCGTTAATCACCCAATTGGCAACTATTTTTCCATCACGCCCACGTGCTACTTCTTCAAAATAATCAGCAATAGCCTTTTCTGTCACAAGAATGGAAGCATCATACACTGTCAATCCCATTTCCTTAACAAAACGTGCTTTTATAGCGTCAGGCAATTCTGGTAAGTCCGCTGCCAAAGCATCCACAAATGCTTGATCAAATTCTAATGGTAAAAGATCAGGATCAGGAAAATAACGATAGTCATGCGCTTCTTCCTTTGAGCGCATAGAGCGCGTTTCACCTTTAGCGGCATCAAAAAGCCGAGTCTCTTGATCTATGACGCCTCCATCTTCTAAAATTGCGATCTGACGACGCGCTTCATATTCAATTGCTTGACCAATAAAGCGAATAGAATTAACGTTTTTAATTTCACAGCGCGTTCCAAAACCTTCACCAGGACGACGAACAGATACATTGACATCTGCACGCATAGAACCTTCATCCATATTGCCATCGCAAGTGCCCAAATAACGAACAATCGTACGCAATTTTGTCATATAGGCTTTAGCTTCATCTGATGAGCGCATATCAGGCTTGGAAACAATTTCCATAAGAGCAACACCAGAACGATTAAGATCTACAAAAGACATCGTTGGATGTTGATCGTGCATCGATTTTCCAGCATCCTGTTCAAGGTGCAACCTCTCAATTCCCACTTCAATATCCTCAAATTGGCCATTTGAATCTGGACCAACAGATATAATAATCTTTCCCTCTCCTACAATGGGATAGCGAAATTGAGAAATCTGATACCCCTGCGGTAAATCTGGATAAAAATAGTTTTTGCGATCAAAAACAGATTTTAAATTAATATGCGCCTTTAATCCTAACCCCGTTCGAACCGCTTGACGAACACATTCTTGATTAAGAACAGGCAACATACCTGGCATGGCTGCATCAATAAGTGATACATGATTGTTCGGCTCTGCACCAAATTTGGTTGATGCTCCTGAAAAAAGTTTCGAATTTGATATGATTTGCGCATGAACTTCCATGCCAATGATGACTTCCCAATCACCTGTAACTCCAGAAATAAAACGCTTAGAATCAGGAGTACGCGTATCAATGATGCTCATTGCCAATCCACTACCAATATTTTAAAATTCACTCATGGCTTATCTAAAACCATTCTCTCAGTGCAATCCTAGGATATAAATCTTACAACACAAGCCCGATTTTATCGGGCTTGTGTTGTTTGCATAAATATTAAGCTTTTTTAGGAGCCTTTTTCTTAGCTGGTTTTTTCTCTGTAGACGTTTCTTTCACTGCAGACTTTTTCTTTGCCGGCTTTTCTTCAGGGACATCTAATTCGTCATATTCTTTCATCAACTCTTCAACCGTCACTTCTTTATCTGTGACTTTTATCTGTGCTAATAAATGATCAATGACCTTTTCTTCAAAAATCGGAGCACGTAGATTTTCAACAGCTTCCGGAGTCTTACGGAAAAAATCCATAATCTCTTTCTCTTGTCCTGGATATTGGCGAACCTGATCAAAAACTGCTGCTTTTAGCTCATCCTCACTAACTTTAACACCAACCTTCATTCCAATTTCAGAAAGCACCAAACCAAGACGAACACGACGCTGCGCAAGGACACGATATTCCTCACGTGCCTTTTCTTCTGTAATACCTTCATCTTCAAAACTGCGCCCAGCCTTTTTCAAATCATCATTAACCTGAGCCCATATATTGTTAAACTCAACCTCTAAAAGTTCTTCAGGAATCTCAAAATTATAATCAGCATCTAAAGCATCAAGAATTTGACGCTTAACTTTTTGACGTGTCACTGAACCATATTGGCTTTCAATCTGCCCACGAACGACCTCACGTAAGCGATCTAGAGACTCTAAACCAACTTTTTGCGCTGCTTCATCATCAATTTTTAATTCATCTGGTTTAAAGACAGCTTTGACAGTAATGTCAAACTCTGCTTCCCGTCCCGCCAAATGTGCCGCACTGTAATTATCAGGAAATTTAACAAAAATCGTTTTTACATCCCCAGCTTTCACACCAACCAATTGCTCTTCAAAACCAGGAATAAATTGTTTTGACCCAAGAATCAGTTGTGCA
Organism: Bartonella sp. AA56HLJMS; assembly: GCF_042197145.1. Classification (NCBI taxonomy): domain Bacteria; kingdom Pseudomonadati; phylum Pseudomonadota; class Alphaproteobacteria; order Hyphomicrobiales; family Bartonellaceae; genus Bartonella; species Bartonella sp. AA56HLJMS. The sequence goes on from NZ_JBHIRL010000002.1 coordinate 6,677, forward strand.
TCACTATCTGCCCCACCTTCAAATGGAACGCCTTCAAGCTTACCTTGATAATCTATGGTAATGCGATCACCTTCTTCAGAATTCCCCTCTTTTAGAGAATAATTACGCGTAGAAGAAAGGACGCGATTGACTTGATCATCAATATCCTGTTCAGGAATAATTGCAATTTCACGGATAACCGTAATATGTTCAAAATCTTTAATGTCAATTTTTGGTAAAACTTCATACTTTAAACTAAAAGTAAAATCAGCTTTGCCATCTAGAATTTTTTCATCTTCATCTATATCAATTTTTGGCTGCATCGCTGCACGTTCATTGCGGTCCGCTAAAATAGAACGGGGTGCATCACTGAGTATCTCATTGAGAATCTCCGCCATAAAGGATTTACCATACATTTTTCGCAAATGCCCACTAGGCACTTTACCGGGACGAAAACCATTAAGCTTGATTTTTCCCTTGGTATCATCCAATCGTTCATTCAACTTTTCTTCTAAATCTTTCGCTGGAACCACGATCTTAATTTCGCGCTTCAGTCCTTCATTAAGCGTCTCGGTAACCTGCATTAAACACCTTCATTTTTCTAAGGAGAGGGATCAACCCACTCTAATAATCATTACATTCTAACACTTCGAGTGTTACATTTACCATGAAGCGGAATTTCAGACACGTAGAAATCCGTAGCACTTAAGGGATTGCTTTGGTGCGGATGGAGGGACTCGAACCCCCACGGTCTCCCGCCAGAACCTAAATCTGGTGCGTCTACCAATTTCGCCACATCCGCTCAAACTTACAAGCTAATAACCTTATACAAGCGGCGTTTCTATACCATTAATTACAGAAAAAAAGCAAACAAATATATTAAAAAAAACAAAATCTATGCTTTTCATACATAACTGCTTACGCTAAAAGTCAATTATGTTAAAGACATTTGATATCCCAATTCATATCATCGGTGGCGGTCTTGCGGGGTGTGAAGCAAGCTGGCAAATCGCTCAGTCAGGAATTTCTGTTGTTTTGCATGAAATGCGACCCGAAAAAAAATCAGATGCCCATAAAACCGATAAATTGGCAGAACTGGTTTGTTCAAATTCGTTTCGTTGCGATGATTCATTAACAAATGCCGTAGGGCTTTTACATGCTGAAATGCGATTAGCAAAATCGTTAATTATGAAAGCTGCTGATACCAACAAAGTTCCCGCAGGTAGTGCTCTTGCTGTTGACCGTGATGGATTTTCAAAAACCGTTACGACAGCACTTGAAAACCACCCTCTTATAACAATCAAACGTGAAGAAGTTCAAGAAATTCCTAAAGCTTGGAAACATGTTGTCATTGCAACAGGCCCCCTTACATCGCCTGCACTTGCTCAAAAATTACAAGCAATAACCGGTATAAAAGCTCTTTCTTTTTTTGATGCAATTGCACCTATTATCCATACCGACAGTATTGATATCAACATTTGTTGGTATCAGTCTCGCTATGATAAAATTGGTCCTGAGGGAACAGGAAAAGACTATCTTAATTGTCCCCTCAACAAAGAACAATATGAAACATTCGTTGAAGCGTTAAAAAATGCTGAAAAAACAGAGTTTCGTGACTTTGAAAAAACGCCCTATTTTGATGGATGCCTCCCCATTGAAATTATGGCTGAGCGCGGACTTGAAACGTTAAGACATGGTCCTATGAAACCTATGGGCTTAACTAATGCCCATAACCCTACAGTTAAACCCTATGCTGTCGTTCAATTACGCCAAGATAATAAACTTGGAACGCTTTATAATATGGTCGGCTTTCAGACAAAATTGAAATATGGTGAACAAATTCGCATTTTTAGAATGATTCCCGGTCTTGAAAAAGCAGAGTTTGCGCGTCTTGGTGGTCTTCACCGCAATACCTACCTCAACTCGCCAATTATTCTTGATCAAACCCTTCGTTTAAAACAAAAAAAACAACTACGCTTTGCAGGGCAAATTACCGGATGTGAAGGTTATGTAGAATCAGCGGCAATAGGGCTTCTTGCTGGACGTTTTGCTGCTGCCGAATATCATCATATTTCCCCTTGCCTACCCCCACAAACTACAGCATTCGGAGCCCTTTTGAATCATATTACGGGGGGACACATCATAGATGAAAAAGCAGAAACACAATCTTTTCAGCCAATGAATATCAATTTCGGACTCTTTCCGCCTATTGCTTCTATTAAACATTCAGGAAAACGCTTACCAAGTAAAGAAAAAAAATTAGTAAAAAAACAAGCCATAACAGCGAGAGCTCTCAATGATTGTACTCAGTGGTTAGCAAATAAAGAATCAAAGAGCTCCTGTTTATAAAAAACACACGATTCGCCTCTCTCCTACTGAATAGATCTTTATAACTCTCGTGAAAAAATCATTCTAAAGCCTTTTAAAGACTGTCTCCCCCAATCAATAAATACTACCCTACGTTTCATCATTTATTCAATTATGTAGATGCTGTAAAATAACTTTTGGCTATAAAAAAACTTTACCACTATCAATAATTTAATATGATTTAATGACTAAAAACAAAATAATTATATAAATATATTATGAATAATCAAAATAAATAAATGGAAATAAACAAGTAATACTATACTATCTTTATTAATAGTTTTTATATTACGTAATGTATATTATTTTATAAGAGTAATTTTTCTGTTTTTTAACTTCCTCCCTCAAAATTTGTGATGTTCTCTCATTTTAACGCTTGTATGATGAAGGAAAAATACTCGCTTGCATATCACAAGTGAAATAAAGATATGGAAAAAATATTTGTAGGATAGAGCTGGAGCTATCTCTCCCCTCTCAAATGCCAAGAAAAATCCCAATATTAAAAACCAAATCTGAATATCAAAAGATTTTTTTATTTCAGGATCTTATAATAAATCAATAAAATTATCCTCTTGGTGCGTCACAAGAAAGGTTGGCGTATAAGAGTAAAAGAATAAAACTATCCCTTATGCACTCGTCTCAGATATCTGGGGCTAGTCGCAACATTATAGGAACTGAGAAAATAGATAGCAAGGCGGCACCAACATGCACTTTTATTAAGCGTAAATGGTGATATATAATAACTTTTATGGACTTTACAGAGTTTTCCGCCTCATGTTATTTACGGATCTTGTTTTGAAATAAATACCGTAACACTTCAGCGTAATAAAAGTTAATAATTACATTTTATAAGCCATACCCGCGCTCAATTAATACAGTGCAATATTTCATTGAAAATGACTAAAAACAATATATTTCCAGCAATACATGAAAATAAAAAATATCGCAAGGATCTCAAAGTTTTATGTGAAAAACAAGCATAACACATGTGTTAAAAAAACCCGCTTATAAATAAATCGGGTTTTTTTAATGTAGCTTAAATTATTTTTTATTAACTGCTTCTTTAAGGCTTTTTCCTGCAGAAAATTTGGGTACAGAACGTGCTGGAATATCGATTTCAGCACCAGTTGAAGGATTACGCCCCTTTGTTGCAGCACGATGAGAAACTTCAAAAGTGCCAAAACCTGGAAGACGAACATCCCCCCCTGAAGCCAAAGCTTCTGTTACAGAAGCCATAAAAGCATCAACAACAGCACCAGCTTGCGCTTTCGAAACACCTGCCTTTTCAGCAACGGAGCTAACGAATTCACTTTTATTCATAAAATATTTCCTTTCCCTATATTACCTGAACATGACTTAATCATGTTATTGGTCAGTTTATTGAAAAGTACAGCAAACAGAAGTCTTATTTTTATCCAAAACATTGTTTTTTTAGCAATAATCACAGTTATTCACGGAATTTTTCACTTTTTCCAACAAAAAACAGAATAATAACCTCAACAACACCTTCTACCACCTAAAAAATGCCGTTATAAATGAGATAAGTGAATCAGTGCGCAATCTGTATTCCTTCACTATCACTGCTCTCTGACCGGATTGGCACAGCACCTGTAGAGGGTTCTTTCCATTCAATAGTGTCTGGAAAACGAACCAAAGCGTGTTTCAAAACTTCACTCACATGATTTACCGGAATAATTTCCATATTATTTTTGACATCATCAGGAATATCAACCAAATCTTTTGCATTTTCTTCAGGAATAAGTACTTTTTTTATCCCTCCTCGAAGAGCTGCTAAGAGTTTTTCTTTTAATCCACCAATGGGTAAAACGCGTCCACGTAAAGTAATTTCACCAGTCATTGCAATATCTTTATGCACAGCTACTCCTGTAAGGACCGAAACAATTGCTGTCACCATTGCAATCCCAGCCGATGGGCCATCTTTTGGTGTCGCACCCTCTGGAACATGAACATGGATATCGCGTTTTTCAAAAAGTGGAGGTTCAATACCAAAATCAACAGCACGAGAACGTACATAAGATGCTGCCGCTGAAATGGACTCTTTCATAATATCACGTAAATTTCCAGTTACAGTCATCTTCCCTTTGCCGGGCATCATAACTCCTTCAATGGTCAATAACTCTCCACCGACTTCTGTCCACGCAAGACCTGTTACAACACCAACTTGATTTTCTCCTTCAATCTGATTGTAATGATAACGTTTAACACCCAAGAAATCATGAATATTACTTTCTGTAACTTTTACAGATTTTTGATGTGTTTTGAGAATTTTTGTAACGGATTTGCGGGAAATTTTCATGAGTTCACGTTCAAGGTTACGAACGCCTGCCTCACGTGTATAAAACTGAATAATTGACCTTAGTGCTCCATCAGAAATACTGAGTTCTTTTTTAGACAAACAGTGATCTTTTAGTGCCTTTGGTAAAAGATGCTGTTTAACAATTTCCATTTTCTCACATTCAGTATAACCAGCGATACGAATAATTTCCATACGATCCATTAACGGACCTGGAATATTAAGCGTATTGGCAGTTGTGATAAACATGACATCAGAAAGATCATATTCAACTTCCAAATAGTGATCAATGAATGTACCATTTTGTTCAGGATCAAGAACTTCTAATAAAGCGGATGAAGGATCGCCACGAAAATCTTGGCCCATTTTATCAATTTCATCAAGCAAGAAAAGCGGATTAGATTTTTTTGCTTTTTTCATAGACTGGATAATTTTTCCAGGCATCGAGCCAATATATGTTCGGCGATGTCCACGAATTTCTGCTTCATCTCGGACACCTCCCAATGAGATACGAACATACTCACGTCCCGTTGCCTTTGCAATAGAGCGCGCTAATGATGTTTTCCCTACACCTGGAGGACCTAACAAACAAATAATGGGACCTTTTATCTTTGACGCGCGACTTTGTACGGCCAAATATTCAATAATTCGCTCCTTAACTTTTTCAAGACCAAAATGTTCATTATTCATGACCTTTTCAGCAAAATCTAAATTGTTTTTAATCTTAGATTTTTTACCCCAAGGCATTGCTAATAACCAATCAAGATAGTTACGTACAACTGTCGCTTCTGCAGACATCGGAGACATATTCCGTAATTTCCTCAATTCTGCTCCAGCTTTTTCCTGCGCTTCCTTGGATAGTTTTGTATTCTTGATACGCTCTTCTAATTCAGAGAGTTCATCTCGGCTATCATCACCTGCTCCTAACTCTTTTTGGATAGCCTTCATCTGCTCATTGAGATAATATTCTCGTTGGTTTTTTTCCATTTGCCTTTTAACATGCGAACGAATACGTTTTTCAACCTGCAAAACAGAAATTTCTCCTTCCATGAAGGACAAAACACGTTCAAGACGGGCCCGCACAGGTAAGAGCTCTAATATTTCCTGTTTTTCTGCAAGTTTAATCATCAAATGAGAAGCAATCGTATCGGCAAGCTTAGAAGGATTATCAAGCTGGCCAATCGCATTCACAACTTCAGGAGAGATTTTTTTATTAAGCTTTACATAGTTTTCAAAATAAGTAATCACTGACCTTGAAAGAGCTTCAATCTCAACATCACTCTCTCTAGGTTCTTCTGTAACAGTTGCAAAAGCCTGATGATAACCTTCACTTAAAGCAAATTGACTAATTTTTGCACGTGCAGTTCCTTCAACCAAAACCTTTACAGTACCATCAGGAAGCTTTAAAAGTTGAAGAATATTAGCAAATGTACCAATATGATAAATATCCTCTGATTTTGGATCGTCATCAGAAGCATTTTTTTGTGTCACCAATAGTATTTGCTTATCAACCGCCATCGTTTCTTCAAGAGCACGAATTGATTTTTCGCGGCCCACAAAAAGTGGAACAATCATATGGGGGAAGACAACAATATCACGAAGAGGTAAAACAGCATAAACCCCATCTCTTACTTCATCTATCTTTTCATCAATATATTGCATAACTCTCCTTTCTGGAGCCTATGAGCTATCTACAACAATCAGCCCACCTTTAGAAAACCTCAGCTCTTCACTGTACATGAAGTGGTAATTACTCATAGATAAATCAAGCATTATAATGATATTATTAGAAACACCCATCAAATACCATTCATTACCACCTTTTATATTGTGCATAGCACAATGTCATGCTGATACATTTTCTTTATCTTCTGCACGTTCTGAGTAAATATAAAGAGGACGCGCTTTCCCATCAACGACATCACTCGAAATAACCACTTTTTGAACGCCTTCAAGAGCCGGTAGCTCAAACATCGTCTCAAGAAGGATCTTCTCCATAATTGAACGTAAACCACGAGCACCAGTTTTACGTTCAATTGCTTTCTTTGCAATAACACGTAAAGCATCTTCATGAAATGCTAACTCGACATTCTCCATTTCAAAAAGACGCTGATATTGCTTTACTAACGCATTTTTAGGTTGTGATAAAATTTGCATGAGGGCGTTAACATCTAAATCCTCTAAGGTAGCGACTATAGGAAGCCGCCCAATAAATTCTGGTATTAAACCAAATTTAATAAGATCTTCAGGCTCTAAATCACGAAAAATTTCACCGACACAACGCTCATCCGGAGCCTTAACAGTCGCAGAAAAACCAATAGAAGTTTTTTCACCACGCCCTGAAATGATCCGTTCTAAACCTGCAAAAGCTCCCCCACAAATGAATAAGATGTTTGTGGTGTCAACCTGAAGAAACTCTTGTTGCGGATGCTTACGTCCACCTTGAGGAGGAACAGAAGCAATCGTTCCTTCCATAATTTTTAATAATGCTTGCTGAACTCCTTCCCCCGAAACATCTCTTGTAATAGAAGGATTGTCTGCTTTACGAGAAATCTTATCAACCTCATCGATATAAACAATACCACGCTGTGCACGTTCAACATTATAATCTGCTGCTTGAAGGAGCTTAAGAATAATATTTTCAACATCTTCCCCCACATAACCTGCTTCAGTCAAAGTGGTCGCATCCGCCATCGTAAAAGGCACATCAATAATACGTGCTAATGTTTGTGCAAGATAAGTTTTACCACAACCCGTTGGACCAACAAGAAGAATATTTGATTTAGCCAACTCAATATCATTGCTTTTAGACTGATGCGCCAACCGTTTATAATGATTATGAACAGCAACAGAAAGAACACGCTTTGCATGCTGCTGACCAATAACATAGTCATCAAGAACTGTTATAATTTCCTGTGGCGTAGGAACACCATCACGCACCTTAACCCCAGAAGACTTATTTTCTTCCCGAATAATATCCATGCAAAGCTCTACACATTCATCACAGATAAATACAGTAGGCCCCGCAATGAGCTTACGCACCTCATGCTGACTCTTGCCGCAGAACGAGCAATAGAGAGTATTTTTTGATTCGTTCCCGCTATTGCTAATTTTGCTCATTTTTCTTTCCTTTCACCACGATATATGAATACTTCGCCTTTTCAAGGAAGCTTTTCATCATGAAAACTAAAAGACATATAGAAAACCATGCATGTCTCAATACTTTTAGGTGTTTCTCTTATTTTGCGATATTTTTTATAAAACTCTTTGATTTAAAGTAGCTGTTTTTTCTATAAAAACTCTTAATCTTTTTCTTCTTTTTCAGTTTCTGCACGGTATTGTATAACATCATCAACTAAGCCAAACGCTTTGGCTTCTTCTGCTGTCATAAAATGATCGCGATCGAGAGTTCTCTCTATAACCTCATAATCTTGACTCGTATGTTGAACATAAATTTCATTTAAACGCCGTTTCATCTTTATAATATCTTGCGCATGTCGCTCAATATCTGAAGCTTGACCTTGAAAACCACCAGATGGTTGATGCACCATAATACGTGCGTTTGGCAATGTAAAACGATGACCTTTTGCTCCAGCCGTTAATAATAAAGACCCCATAGATGCCGCTTGCCCCATGCAAAGCGTAGAAACAGGAGGGCGAATAAACTGCATAGTATCATAAATAGCCATACCAGATGTCACAACACCGCCTGGAGAATTAATATAAAGACTAATTTCTTTTTTAGGATTTTCCGCTTCCAAGAAAAGCAATTGTGCACAAACAAGCATTGCCATACCATCTTCAACAGGACCATTAATAAAAATAATCCGCTCCTTTAAAAGACGGGAAAAAATATCATAGGCCCGTTCACCACGATTAGTTTGTTCAATAACCATAGGAACAAGACTTAATGCTGTTTTCATTGGATCACTCATATTTTTTACTTTCCGTTCATATAACAACCGCTCTTTACACATTCAATGTTTTTATCCATAGGCTAACATTACTCTCTTGTGCAAGCTACAATCAAGAGCTGTTTAAGATAGATTAAAATCCTAATCATTAAAATAGCAATAATAACTCTACCTAAACAAATGATGAACATCCGGAATGCGAGATACCGCCCAATGGTAAAAACTTCCTTCCTGAGGTCTTTTCGTAGTCTTTGTCTTTCTGTGAATATGAAAACCTATCAAGCGTGAATCTGTAAGCGGCTTTACGCCAAAAGCTGGTTCAAAAATACGTTCAGTTTTTCGCCCAGTCCAATAATAAAAAGTTTCCTTTTCCTTTGCTTCATGAAAAAAACCATATCGTTTTGCTAATCGTGAAATACCATCATTGCCAAATATTGTAACGCCAAGATTTCCCGGTAAAATCGGCATGTTTTTCCTCTTTAACCAGAACGGTCTCCAAACACGACGCTTAAACCCAAGCCAATGAGGAATAATTTCTGCACCTGCCCAATAATCCTCAAATATTTTTATAATAGGGTTATTGGGCGGAAAATAAAGTGCAGAAACGCCTACTCTTGTATTATTTTCTCTTGCCAACCAAACCTTATCCGCATCTGGATGAAATTGTTTAACAAGGTAAACATCTGTATCTAACCAAACACCTTGTTGATATTTCATCAGCATAACACGAAAAAAATCCGAGAACTGAACAATTGTACACCCTAGTTTATCATCAGAAAAATCGGGATCAAGGCGATAAATTGCTGAGCGTGGTAAAATTGATTCGGCTTCATACAGCTCAACACCAGCAGGGAGATTATCTATTTTTTTATCATAACTAAAAAGCTTAACGCGCTGTCCAGTTTTAACCATTGAAGACAAACAAAGCCTATCTACCAATCTTAATTGTCCACTATACCAAAAAGTACAAATATCCATAGATAATACATCAAAAATATTCTAAACTTACGCGAAAGAGTTGTTCAACATCACGAACCCTATCAGCAAGAGCAAAAATCACTATTCTATCACCAGACAAAATACGCGTATCTGCCGAAAGCTGTATTATTGTCTTATTGCGATAAATTGCACCAATTCTCAAACCATCTGATAAATTGAGCTCTGATAATGACTTACCAACCAATGAAGATGTTTGCATCACTTCAGCTTCAATAATTTCTGCTCGGCCATTAAAAACTGAATGAACAGAACGAATACGCCCACGGCGCATTTGTTGCAAAATTCTCGATATTGTAACACTATGGGGATTAAGATATGCATCCACACCAACAGCACGACTAAATTCTTGATAGGCAACATTATTAATCAATACCATATTGGCTTTGCAGCCCAATCTTTTAGCAATAATAGCGCTTAAGAGATTAACCTGATCTTGATTGGTCAATGTAATCATTAAATCGGACTGATCAATTCCCGCATCTTGAAGAATCACTGGATCTAACACGTTACCGTATAAAACTGTTGTTTTTTCAAGCTGATCAGCAATTGTGAGGGCTCTTTCTCTATGCGCTTCTATAATCTTCAATTTTAATTTATGAAAACGCTTTTCAATAGCCTGTGCAACATAAAGGCCAATGTGACCACCCCCTGCAATAATCATGCGGTGGGCATCTTGTTCTTTATGACCAAAAAGCCCAACAGCACGACGCATCTGTTCACGAGAAACAACAAGATAGGTTATATCACCAACGCGTAGTTGCGTTTCTGAATGTGCAACCAATAATTCCGCGCCACGTTTAATAGCAGTAACCGTCGTATGAAGATCTGGAAAAAGCTCTGTTAATTGACGCAAAGGTGTATTAATAACGGGACAATCTTCCATGCATTCCAAAGCTAGTGCCACAATATCATCATTACAAAAATAAAGAACATCTATTGCACCAGGTAAAGCAATACGGCGCAAAACCATTTCCCCAACTTCAACTTCTGGCGAAATAACCACATCAATGGGAATATTCTCTCTGGAAAAAAGCGTCTTATAACGTGGTTCTAAATAAGATTGTGAGCGAATACGAGCAATTTTTGTGGGCACATTAAATAATGAATGTGCTACTTGGCAAGCTACCATATTAACTTCATCAAACAAAGTGACAGCAATCAACATATCAGCTTTGTCTGCATCTGCAGCCAAAAGAACTTCAGGCCGTGAACCGTGACCAACAAAACCTCTCACATCCAATGTATCGCGAATCTTTTCAATTAATCTCGTTTCAATATCAATAACAGTAACATCGTGATTTTCAGCAGCAAGACGCTCTGCTATCCCATAACCAACCTGTCCTGCTCCACAAATAATAATACGCATCGCTTTAAGAAACTCCAAGCGCTTTAAGTTTACGGTGCAAAGCTGAACGCTCCATGCCTATAAATTCAGCAGTACGTGATATATTTCCACCCAAACGCCCAATCTGCGCCACTAAATATCTCTTTTCAAATAATTCTCGAGCTTCACGTAACGGCAAATCCATTATACTTTCATCTGAATCCATTTGAAGACGTGGCAAAGAATCACTTACTTCACTGGGAAGAAAGTCCGCTGTTATAGGACCATCACCATCCCGCACAAGAATAAGAAGACGCTCAATATTATTACGTAATTGCCGCACATTACCCGGCCAAGCGTGCGTTTGCAAAATAGCAATCACATCATCACTGATTGCACGCGGTTTAATCCCAACCTGCTGTGATATTGTTTTTACAAAATGATGTACAAGTTCTGGAATATCTTCACGACGCGCTGAAAGGGGCGGAACAACAATAGGAACAACGGAAAGACGGTGAAAAAGATCCTCCCTAAAGCGCCCATCAGAAATGAGGTTTTCAAGATTTTGCGCTGTCGAAGAAATGATACGGACATCCACCTTAACACGTTTTGTGCCGCCAATTCTCTCAAATGTTTGCCCCGTTAAAACCCGAAGAATCTTCCCTTGAGTCTCACGCGGCATGTCAGCAATTTCATCAAGATATAAGATACCGCCATGAGCTTCCTCTAAGGCACCAATTTTACGCTCTCTTCCCTCCATTTCGCTGCCAAACAGCTCTATTTCCATTCTTTCCGGAGTAATCGTTGCAGCATTTATTGTAACAAATGGCCCATTCGAACGCGTTGAGAGCGCATGAATAGCTCGTGCAACAGTCTCTTTTCCTGCCCCTGAAGGACCTGTTATCATGATGCGACTATTGGTTGGTGCTACTTTTTCTATGATTTGACGCAAATTTTTTATAACTGTCGATTTTCCGAGCAACTCTAATGTCTCGTTCGAACGCTTTCGCAATTCTAAAAGCTCACGTTTTAAATTTGAATTTTCAAGTGTTCTCTCTGCAACCAATACAAGTCTATCAGCTTTAAAAGGTTTTTCAATGAAATCATATGCCCCTCGCTTTATAGCGGAAACAGCCGTCTCAATATTACCATGACCAGAGATCATAACAACCGGAAGAGCCGGATATTGTGTTTTAATTTCATCAAGCAGTGCTAAACCATCGAGACGACTACCCTGTAGCCAAATATCCAAAAAAATGAGCTTTGGAATACGCTCACTAATTTGAGCCAATGCTTCATCAGAGTTACAAGCAACACGCGTTTCATAACCTTCATCATCTAAAATACCAGCAACAAGCTCACGAATATCTGCTTCATCATCAACAATCAAGATATCTGATACCATACTATTCCCCTATCTTATGATTTATGGCTTGTATAATATTACCCTGCTTACCCCCATCCGCTGGAAATATCAAACGGATCATCGCACCACGACCTTCATAAAAACTCTCCGGTGCATCATGAAGCTCCATGAAACCACCGTGATCTTCAATAACTTTGCGCACAATAGCTAACCCCAGCCCTGTTCCTTTTTCCCGCGTTGTTATATAGGGTTCTAATAACTTTTGTCTTTGCTCTTTAGGAAGTCCTTTCCCGTTATCAACAACATCCACAACCACCCATTCTCCCTGACGATAAGAACGGATAAGAATATGACCGTGAATATTTTCCTCTCGCATAACTGAATCTATGGATTCGCTCGCGTTTTTGATAACATTGCAAAAAGCCTGTACAATGAGACGGTTATCAAATGCACCCATAAGTGGTAGAGTTCCTAAATCTTGCTCAAAATGAATATCATGTCGCGTCACCTCTATCAAGAAACATGCTTCGCGCAACAATTCTCGTATATCTAAAATATGCATTTTGGGTTTGGGCATACGTGCAAAAGAGGAAAACTCATCAACCATACGCCCAATATCTCCAACCTGCCGAATAATTGTGTCAATACACCGCTCAAAGACCTCTCTATCTTGTGTAATAGCTTTGTTATAACGTTTACGAATGCGTTCAGCGGATAACTGAATAGGTGTAAGAGGATTTTTAATTTCGTGTGCAATACGCCGCGCAATATCCGCCCACGCCGCTGTACGTTGCGCTGCAACAAGATCTGTAATATCATCAATTGTTAGAACCCAAGATTGCCCTTGTCCATCATCCTCCTCCATCGTAACTTGGACATTACAGACACGCTCTTTTCCTGCAACGTTTAAAGTGACCTGCTCACGATGGTTTTTACGATCCAATGAACGCACAAACTGAAAAACCTGCCAAATTTCAGCGCTTAAAGATAAAAGACTTTTTCCAACAACGCGCTCTGAGCGAATATCAAACATCGCTTCAATAGACCGATTGATAATGGTGATATCACCATTATCATCTATACCTGCTACTCCCGCTGTTACACCCGATAACACAGCTTCAGAAAAACGCCGTCTTTCATCAATTTGATCACGCACTGCAATCAATTCATTACGCCGACTTTTCAATTCACTGACCATGTAATTAAAAGTTTTGGATAATTGCCCAATATCTCCATCTTTTGCTCGTACTGGCACGAAAATTTCCATATTTCCAGAAGCAACATCATCGGCAGCACTAATGAGAAGACGAATAGGACGTACTAAGCGATCAGCAACAGCAATAGCAGCCCAAATGGCTGATAAGAATAAACTAAAAAAAAGACACAAATAAAGCATACCAAATGCAATCTGTGTCAGCAGGCGATTCTCATTTAAATCACGATAACGATCTGTATTAACTTCCGTCAAACGCAAAGCAGATAAAACACCTTTATCAACGTCACGCACCAAATATAAAAATGTGTTTGGAATATTGGTAAATTTTAAAATAATACCAAAATAATCATGGACGCCTGGTTGAAAAGAAAAAGGTCTCGCACTGGTTGCACGTTCAATAAGATGAGAAGGAGGAATTGGCAGTTTATCTTCATCACCAAGAGCACTCGATACAAAAATAGCTCCACTAGAACTTAACAAAAATGCACCACGCAAATTGCGTCCTAGAGCATGACGCGTCAATTGCATCCTATATTCAGCTGGATTACGTTCTAAGAGTTTTTTGTTATCAAGTGCAAATGCCATCGCGTAGGATAAATTTTTTAAATTTTGGAGCATTTCATCTGCATAAGCATTTGCTAAATCAATAGAAGAGCCCACAATTTGCCGCGTTGTTGTATCAAACCATCGATCAAGTCCCAAATTTAGTGCTGGACCCGATACAAGAGCTACAGCAACAGCTGGCATTGTCGCAACAAGTGCAAACAATGAAATAAGGCGCACATGAAGACGCGATCCTGCACGCCTTGAACGCCAAGCACGAATGATCGGTATCATCTCATAAAAAACGATGACAATAAGCCCTAAAACCCAAAAACTATTAATTCCTATAAGAATAAGGGTTACTGTTCTACTGGGAACAACAGGAGTTAATCCAATAAGAATAATAAATGAAACAGAGGCCGTAAGTAAAGCCAATACAATAATTGTAATCCCTAAAAAAATATATACCTTACTTAAACGATACAACTCATCGTTATAAGTATTTTTATCTATGTCTTGAAGATTCGTCACAGATGTTATATTCGTCATGAGCTTACATACCCTTATCCCATTATTCTCATATAACCTTTTGTAGCAAAAATTGACAATACTAATACTACATTTAAAATAGGCAAATATAGTCAACGAGAAAAAACTTCTACATTTTGCAAAATATCTTTAAAATAGACTGTGTTCGACGATACTTTACGAAGGAAATGAGATGCGATTAACAAAACAAACAAATTATGCTCTTCGAATGCTCATGTATTGTGCAGATAATCAGGGAACTCTCAGTCGTGTTCCAGAAATTGCTAAAGCATATGCCGTTTCAGAGCTTTTTTTATTTAAAATCCTTCAGCTGCTTGTTCAAGCAGGTTTTATACAAACAGTGCGTGGACGCAATGGTGGAGTTAGATTGGCTAAACCCGCAGCAGAGATTTCAGTCGCTGATGTTGTGAAAGTAACAGAAGACAACTTTTCCCTCGCAGAATGTTTCGATACTGCAGAACCAACTTGCCCCTTGTTTGATTTTTGTGGTTTAAATACCGCACTTCAAAAAGCATTAAATGCTTTTTTTGAGGTGTTATCCGTGATATCCCTTGCTGATCTACAACAACCATCCTTTCAAAATCATTTTAAAATTAATGACAAAAAAGCAAACTAAGATTATAATACAAGGAGATTAAGTATTTCTATTGCAGCAATAATATTAGCCGCTGGACGGGGTGAAAGAGCAGGATCTCCCCATAAAATTCCAAAACAATATCGGCTTCTAGGACAAAAGCCAATTATTTATCATACCGTGCATTGTTTTTTGCAGCATCCAGCTATCACAACAATTATTCTTGTTATTCATCCAGAAGATCGTCAAATCTGTGAACAAGCTATTGACGATTTTAAAGAGCGCCTTATTATCGTTGAAGGAGGCAATACACGTCAAATCTCTACCTTATATGGACTTCAGGCACTCAAAAAATTTGCCCCCCAATATGTGCATATTCATGATGGTGCACGCCCTTTTATCGAAAACAAGCTTCTTAATAACATTCACAACACTATCACGCCTCAAGAAGGTGTTCTTCCTGTTCTGCCCATCTCTGATACCCTTAAACGTATAAATAATCAGCATGTTTTAGAAACAATTCCCCGTACCCATCTTTATAGAGCACAAACTCCACAGTGTTTTCCCTTTGAACATATCTTAGCGGCCCATAAACAAGCAAAACAAGCTTGCAAACAAGAATTCACTGACGATTCTGCAATTGCCGAATGGTTTGGAATTCCTATGCGTACCATTCCTGGGGATCCTAACAACATAAAAATTACATGGCATGAAGATTTTAATACTGCACATTTATATCTCCAAAAGAAAATGCAAATATTTCCTGATATTCGTACCGGCAATGGTTATGATGTTCACTCTTTTGAGGATGGTGATTTTCTTATATTATGTGGTATAAAAATCCCTTTTCATAAAAAATTAAATGGACACTCCGATGCGGATGTTGCTCTTCATGCATTAACAGATGCCCTTCTTGCAACTCAAGGTGCTGGAGATATCGGTACACATTTTCCTCCCTCTGATCCTCAATGGAAAAATGTATCATCAGAAATTTTTCTCCGTCATGCTCTTGATATTATAAAACAAGCAGGTGGTCGTATCGCCAATGTTGATATCACAATTATCGCTGAAAATCCTAAAATTAGTCCATATCGTCATGCCATGACAGAAAATCTTATAACAATACTTGCAATAACACCTGATCGAATCTCTATCAAAGCAACAACAAATGAAAGGCTTGGATTTATTGGTCGTGGTGAGGGAATTGCTGCTCTTGCAACAGTGAGCGTCCTTTATTCAGGAGAAATTCCCCAATGACATATCTTTGTGAAAAACACGCACATGAAGTCCTTAATACCTTTCGCCAAAAAGGTTTGCTGTTAACAACTGTAGAGTCTTGTACAGGGGGACTCATTGCTGCATGCCTCACAAATATAGCAGGATCGTCAGATGTTCTCGATTGTGGATTTGTTGTTTATTCAAATGAATCCAAAACACGCCTTGTTGGCGTTTGTGCTGAACTTATAAGAACCTATGGTGCCGTTTCAAAAGAAGTTGCTCTTGCAATGGCTGAGGGTGGATTAAAACATTCACAAGCTGACATTGCAGTTTCTGTAACAGGAATTGCTGGCCCAGGAGGTGCAAGTCTTGATAAACCTGTAGGACTTGTGCATTGCGCAGTTGCTTACAAAAACCACTCTCCCCTGCACAAAGAAATGCACTTTGCTCATCTTAATCGCAATGCTATCCGCCACGCAACTGTTGAAAATGCTTTTAAAATGATTCTGGAATTGCTTCACTGAATTCCCCATACTAATTTCAAAATTCTTTATTCCCCATCGAGTCTATAATCGTCAACATCTTGAAAAAATTTTATTGTATCACAACTTGAAAATGAAAGATCTGAATAGCGTAAAGTTATCTCACTTCAGTCCTGTGTAGATTGAATTAATCAAATTTATTCACTTGCACGCCACAAGAGAAAAAACTGTATAAATAAAATGATTAAAGAAAGAGACACTTGTACTTCTCTCAAGTGCTAAGAGCTGGCACAACATCTTGAGAGATGGCAAATAAATGATACAGGAGGAATTCTTCATAAGTGTACAGATGTAGATTTTATATACTTTTACGAAAATCTATACTATTTATTATGAGCACTATTATGAAATGGGTATGACGCAAGCAGGTTCTATTTGGGCGTTTTGTTTAACGAGTGTGCATCCATTAAAAAAGAGAGAAACAAAAGCATGAAGCTGTGCATCATCTTCATCATTTAAAATGATATTCCTTCAATATGCTTTTGAAAGCTGAATTAAAAACAAATAGTAAAGATGGAAACCGGTTTTCACCTTCACGCTGTTTAAGCAATAGGTATTGTTAAAAAATAACAGAATAGACTATGTTACCGTAGAGCCATAAATCTGATGCGCACGCTTCTCAAAAGCCTCGGTAAATTTACGAAACGCAATATCAAACATTGAGCCCATGACTAATCCAAGCGTTTTACTTTTAAATTCATAATCAATAAAAAACTCTATATTACATGCATTGGTATTTTCAATATCATGAAAGGCCCAACGATTTTCAAGATATTTGAATGGACCATCAATATATTTAACTTCTATAAGACTTTTTTCCGGCTGAAGAAATACTTGAGTCGTAAAAGTTTCACGAATAATCTTATAGCCAACGGTCATATCCGCAAGAAGCAATATTTTTTTTCCATATTCTTTTCGAGAACGTATTATTAAAGACTCACACATTGGTAAAAATTCAGGATAACGCTCAATATCTGAAACCAGATCAAACATTTCACTGGCACTATGGGTGATCTGCCGATGTATTGTAAAAATCGGCATAATTATCTCTGTAAGGAAAATTTTTCATCACGCGCTTTTTGCAAAATGGCAAAATCATCTCCAGCATGATGAGATGAACGCGTTAGAGGATTGGAGGCCATATGTAAAAATCCTTTTACTTTACCAATCTTGGCAAAAGACTCAAATTCTTCAGGAGGCACAAAACGAACAACTGGATGATGTTTTCGTGTAGGCTGCAAATATTGTCCAATTGTCATAAAGTCAACATCAGCAGCGCGCAAATCATCCATCAATTGCAAAACTTCATTTCGCTCCTCCCCGAGGCCAACCATAATTCCCGATTTTGTAAAAATTGTTGGATCAAGTTCTTTAACACGTTGTAACAAACGAATTGAATGAAAATAACGTGCCCCTGGACGGACCTTCAAATATTTAGAAGGAACTGTTTCTAAGTTATGATTAAAAACATCAGGCTTAGCAGCAACAACAACTTCTAAAGCGCCATCCTTATGACGAAAATCAGGTGTAAGAACTTCAATTGTTGTTTTAGGAGTTTTTTGACGAATCGCATAAATAACTTTTGCAAAATGCTCAGCACCACCATCAGCAAGATCATCACGATCAACAGATGTAATGACAACATGTTTTAATTCCATCCTTGCAACAGCATCAGCGACACGTTCTGGCTCATTATCATCAACGGCAAGTGGAATACCTGTTGCAACGTTACAAAAAGCACAAGCACGCGTACATATTTCACCTAAAATCATAAAGCTAGCATGCCTCTGGCTCCAACATTCGCCAATATTAGGACAACCAGCTTCTTCACATACAGTCACTAGCTTATGCGTACGTACAATACCATGTGTTTCCTTATAAATTGGTGATGTTGGCGCTTTTACACGAATCCAATCTGGCTTTTTTTGAACGCTTGTATCAGGACGATGTGCCTTTTCAGGATGACGCAATCGTCTATTTGCAACTCTATCAACAACCGTAACCATTTAAGCCTTTGCCTTATAAATACGAAGTAACAATCAAAAATATAAAATTTTTCATACAATCCAGTCATCAAGCGTTTAAAACTTGACCATAAGCATCTAATACACTTTCTTTCATCATTTCCGATAAGGTCGGATGTGGAAAGACAGTATGCATTAATTCTTCTTCTGTTGTTTCAAGATTCATAGCAATAACAAAACCCTGTATCAATTCTGTTACCTCAGCCCCTACCATATGGGCCCCGAGAAGCTGTCCTGTTTTTTTATCAAAAATCGTTTTTACTAACCCCTGATCTTCACCCAAAGCAATCGCCTTACCATTCGCAGCAAAAGAATAACGACCAATACGTATATCATAACCTGCTTCTTTTGCTGCCGCTTCTGAAAGCCCTACAGAGGCAACCTGTGGTGTACAATATGTACACCCTGGAATTTTTCTTTTATCAAGTGGATGAGCGCTTTTCAAACCTGCAAGATGCTCAATACATATCACACCTTCTTCTTCTGCTTTATGGGCCAACATAGGAGGGCCTGCTACATCACCAATAGCATAAATACCTCCCACCCCCGTCCAACTCCATTCATCAGTTACAATGCAGCCGCGATCGGTTTTTATTCCCAAAGCTTCTAAACCAAGATTCTCAATATTACCTTGCACCCCAACAGCAGAAATCAACCGGTCAACAGTCATTGACTCTATTTTACCTTGAACATCAATATGTACACTTACAGAATCGGAAGATTTTTCAACCTTTGTTACTTTTGCTTGACGAAGAATACGTAAACCTTTTTTCTCTAACTGTTTACGAGCAAACGTTGAAATTTCAATATCTTCAGCAGGCATGATATGGGGCATCATTTCAACAACAGTTACTGTCGCCCCCATATCATGATAAAAAGAAGCAAATTCAATGCCAATAGCCCCAGACCCTATAACCAAAAGCGATTTTGGCATTGCTGGCGGTATCATAGCTTCAAAATAAGTCCAAATGAGTTTTCCATCTGGCTCAATACCAGGAAGGACACGAGGACGTGCGCCCGTTGCAATAATGATATGCTTTGCTTGATAAGTTCCCTCCCCTAACGTCCCTTTAGGGACTGGATTTTGCGGTTGCATAATCGGTTTGGAGGATGAAGAAACCATAATTTCCGCAGGAAGGCTTCCCTTTGCTTCTTTAGTAAGCTTTGCTTCACCCCAGATAATATCAATTTTGTTTTTTTTCATTAAAAAACCAACACCAGCATTTAAACGTGCTGAAACACCCCGTGAACGTGCCACAACATCTTTGATGTTTGCCTCAATTGAACCATTAATTTTTAATCCATAATTTGTCGCATGTTCAGCAAAATGTTTCATTTCCGCTGAACGTAGAAGGGCCTTTGTTGGAATACATCCCCAATTTAAACAGATCCCTCCCAAATGTTCACGTTCAACAATCGCAGTCTTAAAGCCACATTGTGCTGCACGAATTGCGGTTACATATCCGCCTGGACCTGATCCAATCACAATTACATCATAAAGATTTGCCACAGTAATTCCTCCATGGATATATAAAAAACGGATATGCATTTTTTGAACTTAAGACTGTAAAACAACATGAGAGAATTATCTTATGTCTTTGCTTTAAGCTTCACGTAAATGCTTTACCCAAACCAGAAATAGCAATAACATTGCTCTTTAAACTCTTTAAATTTGTTTCTATTCTCTTAACACGCTTTCTCACAATTTACGTGAAGAACTGTTAAACAGTTCAAACCAACATTGCTAATGGATTTTCAATCATCTTCTTAAAAGTCCGCGCGAGCTCTGCTGCTAAAGCACCATCGACAGCACGATGATCCGCAGAAAGCGTAACTGACATAACTGTCGCAACAACTAATGCACCATTTTTAACAACGGCGCGTTGCTCCCCTGCACCAATCGCAAAAATCGTCGCATGCGGTGGATTAAGAATAGCCGAAAAACTTTTTATACCATACATCCCCATATTTGATACAGCTGTTGTTCCACCCTGATATTCTTCCATTTTTAACTTGCCCTCGCGCGCACGCTTTGCAAAATCCTTCATCTCTTTGGAAATAAGTGATAACGGCTTTTTCTCTGCATGGCGAATAATCGGTGTAATTAATCCATTGGGAATAGAAACAGCAACCCCAACATCACAATGTTTATGATGAAGCATCCCGCCTTCAAGCCAAGAAACATTCGCATCAGGAACCGCTTTCAAAGAAAGTGCGACAGCTTTGATCACCATATCATTAACAGAAAGCTTATAAGTAGGCTGAGTTTCTTCCTGCCCCTTAACCATTGGAGCAGCAGCATTTAGTTGTGTACGCAGTGCTAATAGCGCATCAAGTTCACAATCTACCGTTACATAGAAATGTGGGACTCTCTGTTTTGATTCCACCAAACGTGTCGCGATTGTTTTACGCATATTATTATGGGGAGCGAAGCTATATTCATCCTCTTTGAAGAGTTTCAATATCTGTTTGTCCGAAGCACCTGTAGCTATTAGCTCCCCTATCGATGATGAATAAGACACTTTAGACATATCGCTGCTCACAGCTTTTTCTACATCGCGCTTAATAATACGCCCATGCGGACCACTTCCAGAAATAAGGGATAAATCAAGACCTGCCTGAGATGCTAATCGCCGCGCTAAGGGAGAGGCAAAAAGACGAGCTTCCTTTTTATCTTGCTGTATTAATTGCCCAGTTGATGATTCATGAGACATTTTTATTCCCTTTGAGTCCGTCTGTTTCAGAGAATCTGTCTGTTTGATGCCCTCTGGTTTTTGTCTTGTAGAAGAAGAGATTTCTTCTGCAACTTTTGCAGCTTCAGCTAAATCTTCACCTTCTTCTGCTAAAACAACAATTAAAGCATTTACTTTAACGCCTTGTGTTCCAGCAGGAACAACAATTTTAGCAACCCTACCTTCATCAACGGCTTCGACTTCCATTGTCGCTTTATCCGTCTCAATTTCAGCAATAACATCACCAGAGGAAACCTTATCTCCCTCCTTAATATTCCATTTTGTTAAATTTCCCTCTTCCATCGTAGGGGAAAGCGCTGGCATTGTAATTTTAATGGGCATTATGCTTTCCTCCGTTATGCTCTGTATGTCACAGCCTTAACGGCCTCAATAATTTCAGCAGTATTAGGCAAAGCCAACTTCTCAAGATTAGCGGCATAAGGCATCGGAACATCTTTACCAGAAATCGTAGCAATTGGCGCATCAAGATAGTCAAAAGCCTGCTGCATAACACGCGTTGCTATTTCAGTTCCCACAGATGACTGAGGAAATCCCTCTTCAATTGTTACCAAACGACCTGTTTTTTTAACTGACGAAAGAATTGTTGGAAGATCCATCGGGCGAATGGTTCGTAAATCAATCAATTCAACATCAATACCAAGTTTTTCGATTTCTGGTAACGCTTGAACAGCATAATGCATCCCAATTCCACATGCAACAATCGTCACATCTTGTCCAGACTTATGAATACGTGCCTTACCAATAGGCAAAAGAAAATCATCCAGTTGAGGAACATCAAATTGATGCCCATACAAAATCTCATTTTCAAGGAAAATAACAGGATTATCATCACGAATAGCAGATTTCAGCAAACCTTTTGCATCTGCAGCACTATAAGGCATGACAACTTTCAGACCTGGTACATGACTATACCATGCAGCATAACATTGAGAATGTTGAGCACCAACACGGGCAGCCGCGCCATTGGGACCTCGGAAAACCATAGGAGCGGTCATTTGTCCACCAGACATATAACGTGTTTTGGCTGCTGAGTTAATAATTTGGTCCATCGCCTGCATCGCAAAATTAAAGGTCATAAACTCGACAATAGGACGTAACCCACCAAAAGCAGCCCCGACAGCCAGCCCAGCAAAGCCGTGTTCTGTAATTGGGGTATCAATAACTCGGCGTTCTCCGAATTCTTCCAACAAACCTTGACTAACCTTATAGGCACCTTGATATTGCGCGACTTCTTCCCCCATAAGAAAAACTGTTTCATCACGCCGCATTTCTTCAGCCAAAGCCTGATTAAGCGCTTCACGAACTGTCATTGTAACCATTTGTGTTCCCGCTGGAATATCAAAATTAAGAGATGTATCAAAAGTAGGAGCAGCCTGCGGAACTGACAAAGGCAGAGAAAGAGCAGATTCCTTAGTTTTTTGTGCTGTATCAGTAGGTTGCGAAATATCCTCAGCACGCTCACCTTCTTCTAACAAAATTGCAATAACAGTGTTAACCCTTACGCCTTCTGAACCTTCAGGCACAAAAATTTTACCAAGAGTACCTTCATCAACGGCCTCTACTTCCATTGTAGCCTTATCCGTTTCAATTTCAGCAATAACATCGCCAGAGCTAACCTTATCACCTTCTTTCTTGAGCCATTTAGACAGTTTACCTTCTTCCATAGTTGGTGAAAGCGTCGGCATCAAAATATCAATAGACATACTTGCTTCCCTCGCATCAAACTAAAATATCAGTATAGAGCTCAGAAGCATCTGGCTCTTGATCACTTTGTGCAAAATCTACCGCATCAGCAACAATTGCACGGACCTCTTTCTCAATAGATTTTAAATCGTCTTCGCTCGCCCAATTTTTTTTAAGAATCCGACTTTTTACTTGATCAATCGGATCGTGCTCCTCTTTTATTTTTTGGACTTCTTCCTTTGAACGATATTTTGCTGGATCAGACATGGAATGACCACGATAGCGATAGGTCTGCATATCAAGAATGATCGGTCCTTTACCTGAGCGTGCCCAAGAAATTGCTTTATCAGCAGCTCCTTTTACTGATCGAACATCCATACCGTCAACAACAATACCTGGAATTTCAAAAGAAAGACCACGTCGTGAAAAATCAGTTTCTGCAGATGCACGTGAAACTGACGTTCCCATAGCATACTGATTGTTTTCAATAATATAAACAACGGGAAGCTTCCAAAGTGAAGCCATATTAAAACTCTCGTAAACCTGCCCCTGATTTGCAGCACCATCACCAAAATAAACCAATGTCACATTATCTTTACCAAGGTACTGATTCGAAAATGCCAAACCTGAACCAATGGGAACCTGCGCACCAACAATACCATGTCCCCCATAAAAGTTCTTTTCTTTAGAGAACATATGCATCGAGCCACCTTTCCCTTTGGAAAAGCCACCTTGACGTCCCGTTAATTCTGCCATAACACCACGCGGACTCATCCCAACCGCTAACATATGACCATGATCACGGTAAGACGTAATAACCTGATCACCTTCTTTTGCCGCTTTCAATGTTCCTATAACAACGGCTTCCTGACCAATATAAAGGTGACAAAATCCCCCAATAAGCCCCATACCATAAAGTTGTCCTGCTTTTTCTTCAAAACGGCGAATTAAAAGCATTTCACGATAAGCATCAAGTTCTTCTTCTTTTGTAAAATCTGCTATTGGTGTTTTCTTTGTGGTGCTTGATAATGCAGTGCGCGCCGCCGACGCAGAATTTTTTTTAAGTCGTTCTGCCATATTAAACTCCCTTTTATGATTATTTAGGAATAACCTTTACGAACAAAAGTTACAAGCCTTATCAATCGGCTTAAACAATATCATTGCTGATTGTTGTTTAAATTAAGCGATTTTTCATTTACCTTTGGTATCATTTCAAGGTATTAAGATTGTCAATTCATTTGGCTTAGAAAAGTTCAAATTCTTTCGGACATACTCATCCAACATATCTTTTTCTATATGCCCATTGCGTAAAAGAGAAATACGCTTTTCCATGAATATCCGCTCAGCTTCTATTTCATGAAGCTCCTTTTCTAATTCGCTAATATGCTGATTAACTTCACTGCGTGAATACAATCCATACTCACCATGATAAATGTGATAACTGAAATAGCTTAAGACTCCCACCGTCATAAGAGGTAGTACAAAGCGTACTTTGATTGATCGACGTTTCTGCTTTGTCCACATAAAATAGCACAGTCTTTACAGCACAAATTCCTCAATACTCAGCCCAACTATGCACGATTTTGATTAACACCTCATTACCAAATCTACACCAAAATAATTTATTATTTCAATTTATCCCCCCGCAAGACAATCAAAGTAAGCTGTATGCCCCACTTTTTGTATTACAAATATTGGATATCCACTAATTTGTAGATTTTTTCCCAAAATTTCCTGTTAAAATAAAGATAAAATCAATCAATGCCCAAGGTACAGTTATAAGCCCCCCTAATCCCAGAGACATTATAGTTATAAGAAACATAGCAAGAGCCGTTCCCAGTTTATTTGCCATAAAGCGGTGAATCCCAAAAGCCCCGAAAAAAAAGCTTAAGATTGCCAAAGCCAATCTTGATTGTTCTAATATTTTTCGATGAAAAATAGGGATAACAGACTTAATGCTATCTCCTTCACATACAAAATCAATCGCATCATCTATATTAGGCGCTTTTTTCCCTAACCAATCCTCACGCAAAAATTGGTAACGCTTGCCATCATCTCCCGAAACGAGATAAGCCTCTCGATCACGACCAATAATCTTACCTTTCATCCTTGCCCACCTATAAAGCTGCTCCTTATGTGTTATTCATAAAGAGATTATTTCTAAATTCAATAATATGCGAATTAACCTCACGGTATAAATAAAACGCATAAAAACTATGATGAACGTGTAATTGAAATAAGTTTGAAGCCCCCCAATAATCCAATGTTTCCCGCTGCTATAAGCTGCAACCTAAAGTACGCCGTAATTGATTTGCGCCTTTGTATTACCCGTATAAAATAGCACTGTCCTTTTCAATATTTTTATTCAACTGTGCACAGTTTTTTAATCTCTCCTTAAAAAGGTATAGAGACATAGTTCGGCATTAATCAACTTAATATATTTATAAAAATAAAAAGCGGGCTAAATTACCTTTTTTATTATAAGATTTTCACAAATCTGTAATCTGATTCCCATCTTTATCAGTAAATTTTCCAGCAACAATGAGTATAAAATCAACAATTGCCCAAATACCGGTAATTATCAATCCAAACAATGATAAAGATAAAACGAGCATTAAAGTACCCGTCCGAACTCTCCCAACCATAAAGCGATGAACACCAAAGATACCTGCAACCCAACAAAGCAGTGCGAACATTATCTTTGTGTTATCTGTACCTGATCTCAACAATGGAAAAACAGAACTGACAACACCCCCTTCATAGACAAAATCAACCGCATCACCAATCCTTGGTGGTTTCTTTCCCAACCAATCCCAAGTCGCAAACTGATAACGCTTACCGTCATCACCCGAAACGAGATACATTCCTTGATCTTGAGTAATAATCACACCTCTCATCTTAATCCCTATAAATTTAAATACCTATAAAATTACTATGCATATGCCTTTGATAAGAAATCTCAATTTCATAATCTAAATGATCTTATATTTTCATATTTTTTGCTCACAACTATACACGATATAAATCACCAGCATAATGCGCTTGGGCTCCTAGCATTTCTTCAATACGAATAAGTTGATTGTATTTTGCTAATCTATCCGAACGTGCAAGAGAACCTGTTTTAATTTGTCCACAATTCGTTGCAACAGCAAGATCTGCAATGAAAGAATCCTCTGTCTCGCCTGAACGATGAGATATAATGGCACGATAACCTGCTTTATGTGCTACTTCTACAGCATCGAGTGTTTCACTCAATGTACCAATTTGATTAACTTTTATGAGAATAGAATTGCCTACCCCCATTTTGATACCATCACGCAAACGTGCTGAATTCGTTACAAACAAATCATCGCCAACAAGCTGACATTTTTCTCCAATTGTGTCAGTAAGTAGCTTCCAACCTTCCCAATCATCCTCTGCCATTCCATCTTCAATTGTAATAATAGGATAATTTTTCACAAGATGCGCTAAATAATCTACCTGCTCTTGGATGTCTCGGCATTTCCCCTCACCTTTATAAAAATACGAACCATTTTTATAAAATTCGGTTGAAGCACAGTCTAAACCAATGGCAATTTGTTCACCTGGTTTATAACCACATATCATGATAGATTCCATAATAAAATCAATTGCTTGATCAGCACTTTTAAATTGAGGAGCAAAACCACCTTCATCACCAACATTGGTATTATAACCCGCATCTTTTAAACGCTTTTTCAATGCATGGAAAATCTCAGCGCCATAACGGATAGCTTCTCTTACAGTAGGAGCTCCTATAGGGATAATCATAAACTCTTGAAAATCAATCAAATTATCAGCATGAACGCCACCATTAATAATATTCATCATGGGGGTTGGAAGAATATGCGCTTGTGTACCACCAATATAACGATACAAAGGTAAATTTAATGAATCCGCAGCTGCTTTTGCAACAGCTAATGAAACACCAAGAAGTGCATTGGCACCAAGACGGGCTTTGTTTGGCGTTCCATCCAAAGCAATCATTGCTTGATCAATAGCAATTTGATTTGTTGCATCCCGCCCACCAAGTTCTTCAAGAATTTCGCCATTAACTGCAGCAACCGCTTTTTCAACACCTTTCCCTTGATAGCGCAAACCACCATCACGAAGCTCTATAGCCTCGTGTGCTCCTGTTGAAGCTCCCGAAGGAACCAGAGCGCGACCAAAAGCTCCATTCTCCAAATGAACATCAACTTCTACCGTTGGATTACCACGGCTATCAAGAACTTCACGCCCAATGATATCGACAATTATAGTCATATGTGTTTCCTTATCCAATAAAAGTCTCGATTCATTTATAATGCCCTATTAATGAAATATTTTTTCTCTTCTCAGCTCAACTTTTTTGACAGATAATCAAATTCCATTAAAGTCTCAAGCAATCTTTGTAAATCATCAACTTTAACCATATTAGGTCCATCAGAAGGTGCATTATCTGGATCTTGATGTGTTTCTAAAAAAATACCAGCTACCCCAACAGAGACAGCTGCACGCGCTAAAATTTCAACAAATTGACGCTGCCCACCAGATGAAGCCCCTTGCCCCCCAGGTTCTTGAACAGAATGCGTTGCATCAAAAATAACAGGAGCACCAAATGAACGTAAAATAGGCAACGAACGCATATCAGAAATAAGTCGGTTGTAACCAAATGACGTGCCTCGCTCACAAAGCATAACATTCGGATTACCACTGTAAACAACCTTTTTTAAAACATTCTCCATGTCCCACGGCGCTAAAAACTGACCTTTTTTAATGTTAATAACACATTCTGTTTTGGCGGCTGCTACCAAAAGATCTGTTTGACGACATAAAAAAGCCGGTATTTGTAAAATATCAACTGTAGAAGAAACAATTGTACATTGCTCTTCTGTATGCACATCAGTTAATATAGGACAATTAAACTCTTTTTTTAAATCAGAAAAAATGGACATTGCTTTTTCAAGACCAATACCACGTGCCGCCCCCAAAGAGGTTCTGTTGGCTTTATCGTAACTTGATTTATAAACAAACCCGATACCAAGCTGATCGGTAATTGTTTTAATACGACCAGCCATTTCAAAAGCATGATCACGACTTTCCATCTGACACGGCCCTGCAATTAATGAAAGAGGCATTTCATTTGAAAAAATCATATTTCCAACTTTCACACGGGCATTTGGTTTAGTCATTTTATCCCTCAAAAGCAAAGTAACCCAATTTATGCATTAAACTAATCGACTTTGTTCTACAGCAGCTTCAATAAAAGAAGAAAAAAGCGGATGTGGATCAAAAGGACGGGATTTTAATTCTGGATGATATTGAACACCAATAAACCATGGATGATCTACATATTCTATCGTTTCTGGTAAAATACCATCAGGAGACATCCCAGAAAAAATCAAACCACACTGTTCTAACTTATCCTTATAATCAATATTGACCTCATAACGATGACGATGTCGCTCGACAATCTTGGTCACCCCATAAATTTGAGCAATATGACTCTCTTCTTTTAATTCAGCAGCAAAAGCACCAAGGCGCATCGAACCGCCGAGATCACCATTTCTTGTACGTTTTTCAAGGACGTCTCCTTTAAGCCATTCTGTCATTAAACCTACAATTGGATTGTCTGTTTCGCAAAACTCACTCGATGAAGCATTCTCAATCTGTGCAATATTGCGCGCAGCTTCTATACAAGCTAATTGCATCCCAAAACAAATCCCTAAAAATGGAACTTTACGCTCTCGCGCAAATTGAATTGCTCGAATCTTCCCTTCTGCCCCTCGTGCCCCAAAAGCACCTGGAACCAAAATTCCATGGGCTTTTTGTAAAGCTGAAACAGAATCTTCTTTTTCAAAAAGCTCCGAATCAATCCACTCAATATTAACCTTCACTCTATTCGCTAAACCACCATGCGCAATCGCTTCAATAAGAGATTTATAAGCATCCTTTAAGCCCGTATATTTTCCCACAACAGCAATCGTAACTTCTCCTTCAGGATGGTGAATACGATGCGTAATATCTTCCCAACGATCCATCTTGGGGGAAGGTGCCGAATCGATTCCAAAAGCGCAAAGAACTTCAGAGTCCAAACCCTCCTTATGGTATGCCATAGGAACATCATAAATTGTTGGCATATCTAATGCCTGAATGACTGCATTGGAGCGAACATTGCAAAAAAGTGATAATTTGCACCGTTCTGTTTCTGGAATAGATCGATCTGCACGTACAAGCAAAATATCAGGAGAAATACCAACTGCTTGCAATTCTTTGACAGAATGTTGTGTTGGTTTCGTTTTTAATTCACCTGCTGAAGGAATATAAGGCATTAATGTGAGATGGACATAAACGACATTTTGTCTCGGTAGCTCATTGCGAAGCTGACGAATCGCTTCTAGAAAAGGCATTGCTTCAATATCACCAACCGTTCCACCTATCTCACACAAAACAAAATCAAATTCTTCATTTCCCATCGTAATGAATCTCTTAATTTCATCCGTAACATGAGGAATAACTTGGACTGTTGCCCCCAAATAATCACCACGCCGCTCTCGTTCAATGATATTGCGATAAATACGCCCTGTTGTAATATTATCTTGGCTATTTGCAGAACGCCCAGTAAAACGCTCATAATGACCAAGATCAAGATCCGTTTCTGCACCATCATCGGTCACAAATACTTCACCATGTTGATAAGGTGACATCGTACCTGGATCAACATTTAAATAAGGATCAAGTTTGCGAAGACGTACGCGATAGCCACGAGCCTGTAATAACGCTGCTAACGCCGCCGCTGCGATGCCTTTTCCAAGGGAAGAAACCACACCACCAGTAATAAAAACATAACGTGCCATGGGCTTATGGTGATAAGCAATTTATAATGATTTTTCCAGCAAAAAATGCAAAAAGAAACAATTTTCCTTCTAAAATAAAAAAGGCGAAAAAAAATCACCTTTTTTAAAAAGTCTATGTTTTCTTAAAAAACTATTTTGTACTGTTATCGGGAACTGTATTTTCAAGAACCTGAGGAACTGGACTTTCTACTTCAGGATTTGTGGACTGTTTCTGTTCCTGCGAAGAATTCGAAGTGCCTCCTAGCTGTTCAAGAATAGAAGGGGAAGACTCACCATCTGATGATGGGACTGATCCTGAGTCTTTATTGGTAGAATTCTGCTCTGAATTAACCGGTATACGCTTTAAAATATCAGAACTAGAATTTGATATATTACTCACCACGGTAAGTCCAATAGATACAACAAAAAAACAACAGGCTAAAATAGCAGTCAAACGTGTTAAAGGGTTTCGAGATCCACGAGTTTTCATCAACCCTGAGCTATTACTCACACCTAACCCACCACCTTCTGAAGGTTGAATTAATATAATACCAACCAAAGTAATCACAATCAAAAAATGAATAACTATAAGTACTGTTTGCATAAACTCTGCTCTTTAAATAACTCTTTAATAGCTATTTACACATAAATAACGCACAATCCAAGGGGAAACTCAAATTTCTCTGCTATAGTTTACGACAAACATCGCAAATAGTTAAAAAATCAATCGCTTTTAAGCTTGCTCCACCTATCAAAGCACCATTAACATGAGCAATGCTTAAAAGCTCAAATGCATTGGATGGTTTTACGGATCCACCATAAAGCAAACGTATCTTATTGCCTTCATCACCAAAACGAGAGCGCACCCTATCACGAATGAAATGATGTACTTTTGCAATATCTTCTGGAGTCGCTGTATTGCCGGTGCCTATCGCCCAAACTGGTTCATAAGCGATAATGGTATTCTCTGCTGTTGCATCATCTGGGAGAGATTCTTCAAGCTGCTGCGTGAGAATATCCAGTACTTTATTATTATTACGCTCCTCCAATGTTTCACCAATACATACAAGAGCCACAAGACCTGCTCGCCACGCAGCTTGCACTTTGGCACAGACAATCGCATCATTTTCCTGGTACACTGTACGACGTTCTGAATGCCCAATAATAACATGACTTGCTCCCGCTTCTTTAAGCATAAAAGCTGAAATATCTCCAGTATAAGGACCATGATCATCAAAGTGACAATTTTGTCCTCCCAAAAGGAGATTTTCACCATTCAGCGTATTAGAAGCACGCGATAAAAGCGTTGCTGGAACACAAATAAGCGCCTCAAAAAGATGACCTAGATCAGAGCTAACGCCTGTAGCAATAGCACGCAACTCTCCAAGCGATTCACTCGTTCCATTCATTTTCCAATTTCCAGCAAGAAAAGGCCGAATATTTGGAGACATATTTTCACCTCAAGAGCTTTTACAATACATTGTTTATCTGTAGTTACCAAATTATAAAATGAAAGCAAGTCTTTAAAGCTTGCATCTTTCATCTCTTTATTGCAAATTCCATTACAGCTTTGATAATAACTCATATTAAAAATGGACTTGAACAATGCTTGACATCATAAGAAATGCTACAAATTCTTGGATTTTTAGAATTTTCCTTGCTATTTTACTCTTATGCTTCATTCTTTTATGGGGGGTACCGCAGTTACACAAAAAAAGTGAAAGAGATCTTATTACTTCTGGAAAGTCCACAGTAACTGTCGATGATTATCGTCTTGCACTCGCCGATCAAAGCGCACGTTTAGCATATGCTGCTCATCTTGGACGAATGTTTACAACAAATGAAATGCAGCAATACCAAATTCCTGCTTTTGTATTTAATCAATTACAACAAAATGTACTGCTTGATGAACAAGCACGTAAAATGAAAATAAGTCTTTCAAAAGATACAATAGCTCATACGATTGGTTCTGATAAGATGTTCCAGGTAAATGGCACTTTTGATAAAAACTTGTTTTATAACTATCTTCAGCATTTACGTATTAGTGAAAGTGCTTTTCTTAATTATTACACCAAACAAGAAAAGCGTAATCAGCTTATTGCTGCTTTACTTTCTGATATGAAGGCACCAAATCTCTTTTATAAAGCACTTGCTCTTTATCAAGGAGAAATGCGTATTGCTGATTATCTCGTTATTGATCTAAAAGAAAAGAAAACAATTGCTGATCCTGATTACGAAACATTACAAAAATGGTTTGAAACACATCAAAGTCAATTTCGTGCTCCAGAATACCGTACTGTCTCTTTGCTATCTATGGAACTTAATGATTTTGTAAAACCTAAAGATATCTCAACAGATGAGGCGAAAGCCTATTATACACAAAATGCTTCACGTTTTGTAACGCCTGAAAAGCGTACATTCGAAGAACTGCGATTCCCCTCACGCGAAGAAGCCGATAATGCAGCAAAAAAAATAGCTGACGGATTGAGTTTTGATGAACTGGTAAAAGCTGAAAAAAAGACTCTTAATGACATAAAAAAAGGTCCTCTCGCAGAAAACGAACTTCCTAATCATCTGACATCTGAAATTTTTGAACTTCAACAAGGCCAAATCAGTCCTGTGATAAATGACTTACAGGGACCTGTTCTCATTCGCGTTACGCATATTGAACCTTCAAGCTCTCTTCCTTTTGAAAGTGTAGAAGAAAATATTCGCCAAATACTTGCCAAAAATCGTGCTACTGATGATATCCGTAACAATTATGCTGCCATTGAAAATGCTCGTTTTGAGGGTGCTTCTCTCAAAGAGTTAGCTGACCAATACAAGTTATCTTTGCGCACAATTACTATTGATAAAACGGGAAAAACGCTTGAAGGTGCAATACTCACGGATTTACCTCAAAAAGATATTTTACTGAATGCCATCTATCAATCAAACGAAGGAGTCGATCTTGATCCTCTCTCTTTTCAAAATGGTGGATATCTCTGGTACAAGGTCGATAAAATTATTCCTGCCCGTGATAAGACACTTGAAGAGGCTAAGCTAGATGTTCTTTCTCAATGGAAAAATGAGGAAATCCAACGTCTTCTTGATGAAAAAGCCCAAAATGCTCTCAAACAGCTCACGGAAGGAAAAAGTCTTGTTGCTCTTGCTCATACCCTTGGTGTTACAAAACAAACAACACCAACCCTCCGGCGTCAAGACGCATCTGAAACCCTTGGCGTTGAAGGGATTAAAGCATTATTTGCTGCTCCCAAAGGTCATTATGGCATCATAAAAGGTCCGGTTGCAACAAACCGTATCATTTATCAAATAAAGACTGTAACCATGCCTAAAGATATCACGTCTCATAATCTTTCAACTGAGGTCCGCGCCAATATAGATATGATGATAAGAGAAGATCTCAAGCTAGAAATGCTACAAGTTGCCAATAAAGAACATCCTTTGGAAATTAATAGCACAAATTATAATCAGATCTTTAACGCTCTCCAATAAAAAGATTGTGCATAATTTTAAGAACTTATTGATAAAGTTTTCATCAGCTCTTCGTCTATAGTTGAAGAGGTAAGACGGGTTTCTTGTCTGCATATCTTAGGATCAGCGTTTGTATAATGATTCATTTTCTCGCAAAACAGTGCATGTATGGATTTGCGAGAAAATAGTCAATGGAATGTAGAATCGTTTTTGCAATGCATTAAAAAACATTATCCATCCAAAGGTTGTAAAGGTTGCCGCCCATTAAGCTATAAATATCATCCCTATCGTCATTCATTTATAGCTCATCATATTGCTACTCTTAATATTCATTCATAGGGAGCGTATTGCTTCTTCTTTAAATGATTTCATTTACACATCCAACTTATAATAGATAAAAAAACTATTTTTAAAATTCATTATAAAAATGGAGAAATCTTTTTCTATTCAAGACTCTCATTCAATATGAGAAAAAACGAATTATCATTATAAATCAATATATTCATCAATCATAACAGTCATCAATTATGATGTTATAATTTCTCAAAAATAAGAGTTTTTTATAGACTTATAAACTGCTAAGATAACTTCTCTCATAAAATAGAAATTTTATTTCATTTGCAAATGAGATACAATCAATACATTCAGAGTACTTAAAAGTTCTTCTTCAAACAAACCAATGTATTAAGATTTATCTCATGTTTTTCTTTCTCTGCATCTCACCCATCCAATACTCTGAATAAAACATATTACTGATGAAGAAATACAGCGTATTTTCAAGATCATAAAATTTCTTATTCTTTTGCGTTCATAACAACCAAAACATCAACATTTTTTATAACAAAAAAATGGTTTGGAATCACAATAGCTCCTTTTATCTTCATATGAAAAAATCAGTCTACATGTTACGCATTCCAACGTAGTAATATTTTTTTACAATATCTTTGGAAAATTGCCGCTTATTGCTGCCCTTGTTATCAACCAATAGCGATACATCAATGGCAAAGTTGCGCTCTCTTGAAAAATTGCTGCCCCCAGCTGTATAGCTTTTTGAAGAGAAGCCGGTACAATGACCAATGGAAGAAAAGCTGGCTTAAGAACTCTCGGTAAAATACAAGAATACTCGTAAAATTGGGTATAATGATCGCGCGATAATGCTACCATAGCTTCAACAATACAACCCTTTTGTTGATCACTGAGACGATGAGATTCCAAATCTTCCCTATTCACTCCTACAGCCTTTAATATATCAGTGGGTAAATAATATTGATATCGTGATTGCATGAATGATAAAAGACGCAATACACCGCTTAATCCTTGAGAAATCCCTCCGTGTTCATAGATATCTGTAAACTCTTGTGCAGTTTCAGGATCTAATATCTGACAAGAAAGCTGTAAAATTATGCCTGCTGTCTCACCACAATAATGCTCTAGATCATGAAGTGTTTCTATTGGATTGTGATAAAGATCTAAAATTTGCGCATCACAATAACGTAAAAAAGCTGCCTTAGGTAAATTAAAAAGAGTGATTGCTTTTAATAAATCATTCAAAATCGGATTGTTTCCACTCGTTTGCATTTCACCATGAGCAATAGCATCATACCACCAACGTAACCGTATTTCTCCTATGAGTGGATCATGTACACTTTCGCGGATACGAGAAACTTCAGCATTAAATACATAAAGAGCAGCCAATGCTTGGCGCTTTTTTTTAGGTGCAAATAAAACCGATATATAGCGATCACGATCTATGGTACGTAAAATATCAAGACAATAAGGAAGAGAGCCTATCATTCTATGAACCTATTAACGTCCCTTTTTTAGCAATTAAATTAATACCCTCTTTTTATTCATATTAAAAAATGAAGGATAAGCAAATACAGTTCAGAAAATAAGATTTTTAAATGTGTCTCTTAACTGTATTATGAATTAAAATTTCTTTTCTAGTCCCTTTTCGTTTTAGAAAGAAAAAAATTAAATAAATAATTTTTCTGATAAAACTTATCTTATCGGACTTCAAGTTTTCATTTGCAATAAAAAAGCTAAAAACCAATCGTAACATGCATAGTAAAACTTGAACAACAAACAATGCAAGACACTTTTTCAGTGGATAGATGACAATGTTATTTTATAAAAAATGCACTGATCACAAAAACTTCATCAAATCATTGACCTCCTCCCCATCCTAAAAGACAAAGGTTCTTACCAACACCAATTTCTAAAAAATCCAATTGCTCTCGGTACGTTTCTGTTACTATAAACGCATTGATTTATAATGATAATTTTGTGTTTTGTATGTTAAATTAGAATCCCAAATATCGTAGATATGCTTTCATTTCAAACCAATTCCATGTTACATCAATAAAAACTATTCCCTTGCACGTCACAAGCGGAACTGGCTTGTAGGTAAAAACTGTATAAGAAAGAATTAAAATGCCTCTTATGAACCGTCTTAAGTGCCAAGAGCTGATCACTCATGTGATTCATTAGGAACTATGAGCAAACTTTGTCCTGAATACTTGCTGCTGTATTTAAAAAACACTTAATGTGTTAAGTTATGTATATTCTATACCCTTATATCACCGCCTTAAACGACAGTATTTTACAGCGCAGAAAATAATCACACAAGTCTTTCATGCTAGACCAGAGCCTTTGTTTTATTAAACAATACTCTATTCTACCGCAAATAATAACGCCGCAACAGCGCGATCTTCAGCCAATAAAACATTAAATGTACGCACCGCCGCTCCCGTACTCATTGTATCTGATGAAATACGTTTTTCCCATAAAAGCACCCGTAACTCTTCAGGTAATCGTAATAATTCAATTCCAGTACCTATTAATAAAACTTCGATTTCAGAAGCTTCTTCTAAAATACGAGATATATCCCTTTGAGTGGGAACAGGCCCTGCCATCTCAATGCCATAAATACCTGATGGTACACAAATAATAGAACCTCTATGAGACATATCAGCAAAACGAAACCCACCATTTCCATAAGCATCAATAGGTGCGCGACTTGGAAAATGTGCTTCACGAATTTGAATTGCATCGAACATGAATATGCACCTTTTATTTTTGAATAATCCAATTGTCTTTGCTTCTTCTCATCATAAAAATTAAAATAAGGCTGATATAAACATTGATATGTTAAACATAGCCTAGTATTGAAGTAAAAATTTTTATATAATGCCCTAATCTTCTCATACAACAAATATATGAAAATTTGGGAATAAACCGCGGTAAAATGCTATACCTGCTTAAATAAATCTATCTTTTAAAAAGTTTCCTCAGCTTATTTACTCACAAATTGCTTTTTATAAAAACAATGATCTTGTTTAAAAAACAGAAAAAAATTGCGTAATATTCTATAAATAAAACAACTATTTTAATAATCTAAAGAAAACAAAAACTCCATTTTCTGTAGCCACTATAAAAGCCTCTTTTTCAATGAAATTGTCTTGATCTTGCCAAGCTTTTTATAAAAATGCTTAAAAAATGTAATAAACTGCCATTACACCTTAAGATGCATTTTCCTTTGATATAGCTTTTTTCTCTTCAGAGATACTCATATCTTCTTTCGTTGTCGTTTTAGATTTAGACTTTTGTGGTCTTTTTGCTTTAGCATTAAGTTTTGATTTTTTTTCTGCAACCGGCTCACCTTTAACGCGCACATCAGCTAATGTTGAGCGAATAACACGAATATTCATACTCTCACCAATTTCAACCTCTAATTCACCACTCTCGTCGTGAACCTTCGTAACCTTGCCGATAATACCACCACCCGTTATAACTGTATCACCACGACGTACTGCATTAAGCATTTCTTGGCGTTTTTTCATTTGGGCACGCTGTGGACGAATGATAAAAAAATACATAATTGCAAAAATTAAAATGAATGGGACAGCGCTAGCAAATGAAATTCCACCGGAAACATCGCCTGCAACTTGAGCATAAGCGTTCGTAATAAACATTTTTATCTCCTATAGTTAAACCTCAGGTATTTCCCACTCTATTAAAATGAAATTCCGATACAGAAAAAATTCCTAAAGAATTTATCATAAAAAGCAATAACTACATAATCTAATCACAGCTTTACAAAAATACAATAAATCCTTAAGAGGCAGAATACCAAAATACAATGAGAAAAATCTTAAAAAATAGATTCACTTTCCCCTATTGTATATCCTACAATACAAATCTTTTCACTAACTCAATAAATTATACAAGATAATTTTTCTAATGAACAAACTTAATTTATATAGATAATTTATCGTTTTTGATATCAAATGACAGATCTAAATACAATAAAACGCTCTCATTTCAAACCTTCTGAATTAATCAAAACGATTTTCTTGCACGTCACACATATTAAATGAGCCTGTAGATAAAAACTTTTTAAGAAAGGCGTGAAAATATCTTTTTCATGCTTCTCTCAAATGCAAGAGCAATTGGAACACTCAAAGCTGACAAATAGTATGATACTATTGTCTTACACTTTCATAAATACAAAGATGGTAATATCTAACGACCCCAACGAACTACTTTTCTAAAACCAATGATTTTTTGCTGCTATGTTATTGATTTAAGAAAATCAATTGTTTTTCATGAATTTTCTATAAACTGTAAGACTATTCAAATGTAAAAGTCATCAATAAATTAGTTTTCTAAATATTTAAGGGGATCAACAGGTAATGAATTCTTACGCATCTCAAAATAGACACGTGGCGTTTTAACATTTCCTGAAACACCAGATTTAGCAATCTCATCACCGCGTCTTATCCTTTGTCCTTTGTTAACAACAAGCTTACTATTACATCCATAAATAGTGATAATATCATTTTCATGTCGAATCATCACAACATTACCAAGCTCTTTTAGTCCATCTCCCGCATAAATAACCACACCATTTTCTGCCGCCTTTACCGAAGACCCTTCAGGCACTGCAATATCTATTCCTCGATTCATTACTGTTCCCTTTTTTTGACCGAACTGGCTTAATAAACGCCCTCGTACTGGCCAACGCATCTTAGAAATTCCTGTGGCTTGCGGAGTCGTCATATTATCTGTATTCGTAACAGTACTTGACAAACCAGTCTCATGTTTCAATTGCGTCATCTGTTTAGAAAAATTTTTCTCAGAACTTGATTTGTTCATCTTTGCAGAGGGTGGCGTTGTTACAGGAGCTTTATATATAGGAGAGGACTTCTTGTTTTTTATAGAGGACATCACAGATTGGGATGTAGATTCTGTTGTTGACACTGCCCAATCGTTATTATTGTGTGCATTTGAAGCTGCTAATGTACGCCTGCTTGGAACAACAAGGACCTGACCGATATAAATGGAATTGCTGTTTATACCATTTGCTAATTTTAATGCCTCAACACTAACCCCTACTTGTCGTGCAATACTGAGCAGTGTATCTCCACTCTGGACAATATAAGAATTCCGCCGAAAAATAGGAGATTTATCCATTTGTGAACGAGAAAGTGTTCCAAGATTACGTGGAGGGGAGCCCATAACGCGACCATCAGAAGAAGTTATCCTATCTTGATGTGGAAAATTATAGGGGGAATTATCATCTCCCCACGAATCATCACTTGATTCCACAGGTGGCAATTCAGTGCTTTGTATCATACCACTACCGTATGATAGCATGCGCGGGTCTGTATACATAGTGCTTGATATATTTGATTGAGATGATACCGTACGATGAGAGAACGTATTGGAAAAACGCTGT
This sequence comes from Bartonella sp. AA56HLJMS, assembly GCF_042197145.1. NCBI lineage: Bacteria > Pseudomonadati > Pseudomonadota > Alphaproteobacteria > Hyphomicrobiales > Bartonellaceae > Bartonella > Bartonella sp. AA56HLJMS. The sequence continues at coordinate 46,089 of NZ_JBHIRL010000002.1, forward strand.
GTACCAGAACTACAACCAGCAACAATAGTTACCACCGCTAACAAAGTTATTCTCTGAAAATTATGCTGGAAAATATTATCCAAAGCTTTTAGACACATCGTTTTGCTCACTCATCAATAATCAACTCACTCCATTAAAGCTTTTTTAAATTACCGAAGAGTTAAAATGAGATGTTTTATTCATAAATATCTTTATATAAGATCAAAATGAATTTAACGTAGATAATTTGAAGAAACTTCTTAGCTTTTAAAAATTAAAGTATCTCCGCAATGCCTTTAATAAAAGGTTGGTAACGCACTTGGAACAGTTCTAAACACTCAAATCGACTACCAATTTTTGTATAGCGCGTCACCGTTTGTACCCCTTCGTCAGGTCCTATCGCCTGAATGAGAATTCCATTTTCAGCTAAAAGTTCTAAAAATTCCTTTGGTTCATCAAAACGTGATGGCCAAATAAGAATGCGATCAAATGATCCTAAGCCTGTCACGCTATGACTTCCATCAATCTGCCGTATAACAATATTTTCAATTCCTAAAGTTTGAAATTTTTGGCGTGCTAAATCAACAAGCGTTTTATAACGATCAATCGTTGTCACACGGTCACTCAGACATGCCATAAGAGCAGTACAAAAACCAGATCCTGTACCAATTTCTAAGACACGATGCCTTTTTTTCAACGATAATGCCGAAAGAATTAAGAGTTGTTCTTCCAAACGTTCCATATATTCACCACACTCAAGGGGAATAACTTTATTATCATAAGCACTATTGAACCAAGGAGTAGCAACAAACTGTTGACGCGGAATTTTCTCTAATGCCGAAAAAAATCGCACGTCATCAATGCCTTTGCTACGCATTTTCAGTACAAGAGCGGCTAACTCCTCACGAAATTGTAAAATACCCTTTTGCCCCATAGTATCATTCAATCTCCAATGGAGGTGCACTTTTATCATACTGACAAACTGCTTCTTTTAAAAAGGCAAAAACTTGCATCTGTGTATCATCACCTCTTGGCAATAAACGCATATTGTCTCTCCTTTCGTAAAATTAAGCAGTAATACAGCGCATGCCTCCCATATAAGGTTGTAAAACATCTGGAATAATAATTGATCCATCAGCCTGTTGATAATTTTCAAGTACGGCAATAAGACAACGTCCAACAGCCGTACCAGAACCATTAAGGCTATGAACAAAATGTAATTTTTTATCGCCGTCTTTACGATAGCGCGCATTCATACGACGACCTTGAAAATCTCCACAAACTGAACAGCTAGAAATTTCACGATAACATTCTTGACCAGGAAGCCAAACCTCGATGTCATAGGTTTTACGCGCTGCAAACCCCATATCACCCGTAGAAAGAACCACTGTGCGAAAAGGCAAACCAAGCCGTTTTAATATATCTTCTGCACATTCCGTCATACGTTCCAATTCAATTAAAGACTGCTCTTCACTGGTAATCGAGACCATTTCAACTTTCCAAAATTGATGCTGACGCAACATACCGCGCGTATCACGACCGGCTGCTCCCGCCTCTGAACGAAAACAGGGAGATAAAGAAGAAAATCGCAGTGGTAAATCTGATATTTCAAAAATTTCATCGTTGACCAAATTGGTTAATGGCACTTCTGCTGTGGAAATAAGCCATCGACCATCTGTTGTACGAAAAAGGTCTTCAGCAAATTTCGGTAATTGTGCTGCTCCGTAAACAATCTCATCACGAACAAGAAGAGGTACTGAGACTTCTGTGTAACCATTCTCATTGACATGCACATCAAGCATAAACTGGCCTAATGCTCGTTCTAGCCGTGCTAATGCCCCTGAAAGTACTGTAAAACGTGTTCCAGACAAACGACTAGCTCGTTCAAAATTCATCTGTTTGAGATCTTGACCAAGATCAAAATGTTCCTTTGGTGTAAAATTAAATGTTGGAGGTGTACCAAAATGTCGAATGACGACATTATCACTTTCATCTTTACCTTCTGGAACATCATCTAATGGAATATTTGGAAGTGCTGAAAGAATTTTCTCAAGACTCTCCGTCAGCTGTTTTTCTTCCACTGTTGCAGAGGAAAGAAAAGCTTTAATCTCTTCAACTTCAGCTCTAAGACGTTCAGCCATTTGCTGATCCGATACCGCTAAAGCCTGTCCTATTTCCTTTGAAACAGCATTGCGACGTTCCTGCGCCAATTGCACCTTAGCAATATGCGACCGACGTGCAAGATCAAGTTGTATTAACTTTTCAGCTTGTGGCTCAAGACCTCTACTTACGAGTGCTTTATCTAATTTCTCAGGATTGTCACGAATCCACTTAATATCAAGCATAAAAATTCCTCATTTATATTGTTTTTATTCATTCCTTATCGCATAAGATTATACACTTTTCTTAAGCGGATTTTCTTCTCTTTTCTATACTGTAAGCAATTAAAATTGAAATCTCGTAAAGTGCTATCGTTGGTAAAGCCACTGCAAACATCGTAAAAAAATCCGACGGCGTTATGATTGCCGCAATAATAAAAGAGAGCAAAATAGCCCATTTTCGTTTAGACGCCAAATCATGAGACGTTACAAATCCAATTTTTGTTAAAAGACTGATGACAAGAGGTAATTGAAAAATCAAACCAAAAATTAGGATAAACGATGTCATAAAGCCCAAATAATCAGAAATACGCACTATAAACTCTATTTTTAAATGAACATCTGGAAGAAATTGTTGAGAAAGGCTAAACCATAGTATTATTGGCGCTAATAGACCATAAACAAACGCTCCCCCAATACAAAATAAAATAGGCCCCCCAATGAGAAATGGTAAAAAAGCCATACGCTCTTTTTTATAAAGCCCTGGTGCAATAAAACTATAAAACTGAAAAGCCGTATAGGGAAAAGATAAAATAATTCCCCCAAAAACAGAAAGCTTCATCTTCGTTAAAAAAGTTTCCCATACTTGCGTTGATTGCAAACGAATCCCCTCAGGATTACCCTCTGCTATTTTCATTGCCCACTGATATGGCCATAGTAAAAAATTTAAAATATAATCTTTAACAAGAAAACACATCATAAAAGCGATCATAAATGCAACCAAGACAGAAATAATTCGCTGACGAAGTTCAATTAAATGTTCTAAAAGTGGCGCCATATTAGCATCAACTTCATCTTTTTTTACATTCATGACACATCTTCTTTTTCTTTATCTTTAGGAGAAACAAAAATGTTTTCAGAATGATGAGCAGCTATAGAAACTGTCATATCTTTCTTGATTACCTTTTGATCACATTCCAAAATTTCTTTATCTTTTTTTGATTTATGGTGTGTTTCCTTAACATCCCAATTATCGTGGATATCCTCTAATATATTTTGAGTGGGATCAAAAGTTTCTGCCAACTTCTTGCTTGAATCGTTAATATCCGAACATATTTTTTGCAAATCATCGCGCTCGATTTGTTTTATTACATCATCAAACTGGTGACGAAATTCATTTGCTGTTGAATACACATACGCTCTTATCTTTGCTATTGTCTTTAATATTTTAGGTAAATCTTTTGGTCCAACGACAATGATGAGAACAAGTAAGATTACGATAAACTCTGGTCCGTCAATCCCAAACATCTCTTAATTCGACTTTCTCATCAAAAAATATTGCACAATGATGATTGCGTTTTTGTTACTGTTTTTTAGCAACAGATGTTTTGCTTTTTTTAGAAGCAGAAGAAACCTTTCTGCGCGCTGTTGCATGTTTTACCGATAACGGCTGAGATTGTTGAGATTCTACATCAATCATTTGGGAAGTAGGAGCCATTTCAACTTTATCCTCAATGCTATCATCTTCTTCTTTCATATTTTTTTTGAAGGCTTTAATTCCTTTAGCAACATCGCCCATTAATTCAGAAATTTTACCGCGACCGAAAAGCACAAAGATAATCAATAAAATTATGATTAAATGCGTTGGTGAAAAAATATTACCCATTACTCTCTCTAACTTTATGCTTTTAAATTTGATTTCATTTATTCATGCTTCCTCTGAAGAATGTATCAAATATAATATCTTACTTATATATTTTCTTCTTAACTTAAAAGCAATTACACGCTTTTATTGCAAAAAGAACTTTTTATCCTCTCATCCTTTTTTAGCGTATTATAACACAAACCATTCAAAAATGATAAACCACTTCATACAAAGTTCAAAGCACTTAAAAACTTTTCTAAAATAACTTCATCTGATCTCTTAGGTTACTCATCTTCCTGTAAATACTATAGCCAATGTCTTTCCTTTTACACAATGTTTTACGTATCATTACAAACATTTCCGTCAAATTATCCTTTACTGATAAAGATCATAACATGTTGTAAAACACTTTACGTATTCAATTAAAAAATTCAGAAAGAAAAATCTCTAAAAAACTTTCTTAACACATCATCAGTCTCTTCAAAAACTATCATCTTACGCACAACATTTATTCTTTGCGTTGGGGTAGGAATTTTATCATTCATTATTCTATGTACAATACGAAATATGAGCCATCATCGCATTCAATTAAATATCTGGCGTGTAAATAAAAACTATTAGCAGAAAGAGTAAAAATGCACTTTATGAACCAGCTCAAGTGCCAAGAGATATGGCAATACTGCTAAAAAATAAAAATGGTACCAGCTTGCGCCTTATTCAGTAAAATACCTCCATATAACCGTCTCTCTGAGCCGCTGAATGCCATAACTATTACAAGTCTCCGGATTCTGGGCATGCGTTCTCATAATATCATGTGCTTAACCTATCCCAGTATTGAAAACAAAATGAGCATGAATAGAAAATTACATTCAATCAAAAGCATGGCATCGAAGCATAATCCATGTAAAAAGAATTTCTTATCCTAGCCTTTTTTATAAGATTACCTTATAAAGCCGCTCAATAATACAGTGTTAGAGATAAATAAACCTATTTACTTTAGTTTAAAAAACTCATTTTATTGAGATAGCTTACAGAGCACATATCAATTTTCAAAAGTTTTATTTTAGCATCATACACAATAACTAAGCCTTTTAGCGTGTATAATGTAAAGCTTTGGCTCCGCTTAAAGCAATGAGATTCATTCATACTTTTACAAAAATATACCACTATAATACCAGCACTTTATTGCTCTATTCATAATTTTACGCTCGTAAAAAAACTGATCAATGTAACAATGTTTTTATCAAGAATTTGAAATTCTTTAATCTTTAAACAAAATGAATTTGAAAGATACCCTTCAATTTTTCAACAAACTTCACTAATATTCTCGTTAATTGAGTGTTTTTTATAGTTTTCCTGAAAGAGTCCGCGGTCATAAAAAAATTCTCTTACAACATAAATATCTCTATTGAAATGTTTGATCTCTTCTTGTCTATCTTTCATACAAAAAAATTAAAATTTTAACGATTAATCTCATTATATAAAAATAGCTCTGTGAATAAATGCTCTGATGACATTAATATTTTTTTCTGTAGTGTATAATGTGGGAGTGAGGGTATTGTTTGATTTCTACAAGAGTGTTTTTATGGATATCAATTCTATTATTCTATGCTAATAATCCGGTACAGTTATACATATGATAGAGTTTACTCCATGAATTATCGGCATATTTATCATGCTGGCAATTTTGCTGATGTTTTTAAACACATTATTGTCACTCGCATTGTAGAATATCTCAAACGCAAAGAAAAAGCTTTTCGCGTTATAGATACGCATGCTGGAATCGGTATTTATGACCTTTCTTCTTTAGAAGCACATAAAACAGGAGAGTGGCGCGAAGGTGTCCAACGACTTTTTTCTACTCCTATCCCAGAAGATTTAAGAACACTCCTTTGTCCATGGTGTGACATCATTGATGCCCTCAATAAAGGAGAAAAAGAAATTATGTTTTATCCTGGATCTCCTGTTCTTATTCGTCAATTATTACGGAAACAAGATCGCCTCACCGCAATAGAATTGCACAATGAAGATTATCATATTTTAGCAAAAAACTTTGCAGGAGATTATCAGACAAAAGTTCTGCATTTAGATGGTTGGCTTTCCTTAAATGCTCATGTACCACCAAAAGAAAAACGTGGCTTTATCCTTGTTGACCCTCCCTTTGAAAAAGCTGGAGAGTTTTCCCGCCTTATTGAGGGATTAACGAAAGCCTATCGTCGCTTTTCTGGAGGAATCTACGCTTTATGGTATCCTGTTAAATATGACAAAGAAATTGAAAGTTTTCTTCACGCGCTTTATCAAACCGGAATTCCTAAGATTCTACAACTTGAAATGCGTATCCGAAAAAGTTCAAGTCCACCGACAATGAATGGAAGTGGTATGATTATTATTAACCCTCCCTACCTTTTGGAAGAAGAAATGAAAAAACTCAGCCCCTTTCTTATCAACCGTCTGGGACAAGATGAAAATGCCCAAATAACGCATAAGTGGCTTCAAAAAGAACATCTATTATTTTAGATCTTTCTCTGATATTTTTCCTAAATCAAATATCATGTTGTAAAATACAAAGGCATTAAATGATAAAGTTCTTTGATTCTTTGGATAATATCAACATATTATAATGGTAAGCTAATAACGATCAGCGTGAATTGTTTTTTTAGAAAGCCTATCCTCTTAATCATCATGGATTTCTTATTTCAATCATTTTAATGGATAAATTGGGCAAATTCATAAAGCTGTCTTAGAATAACAACTCTCATATTTTTTATGAAAGATCGGCTCTCTAAAATCATACTCTTATGTTATAAGATATTATTTATAGAAAAAAATTATAAAGACATAAATAATCATTATTTAATAAAAAAGAATATTTCATATATTAAATAAACAACATATTTGTAATAAACGGAATGGTCCTGAAAAATAATACAAATTGTCCGCAAAATGAACGGGAAAAACTTTCTTTTCTCTCTAATATTACATGGCATAATGCTAATCAAAGCAATGAGAAAAATCAATTCCAAGGTATCAAGTTCATACAAGAGTTTGTTAGACACCTTCCGCATAAGCCAGGGGTTTACCGGATGATTGGTGAAAATGGTGATATTCTCTATGTTGGCAAAGCCCGTAATCTCAAAAAACGTGTTTCAAACTATACACGTGAACAAGGACACAATAATCGTATTACCCGCATGATTCGTGCAACATATCATATGGAATTTATCGTCACCCATACAGAAACAGAAGCACTCCTTTTAGAAGCCAATCTCATCAAAAGATTGCATCCGCATTTTAATGTACTCCTGCGTGATGATAAAAGTTTCCCTTATATTATGATTACAGATGATCATCGAGTGCCTGCACTTTACAAACATCGTGGTGCTCGAATACGAAAAGCTCACTATTTTGGTCCTTTTGCTTCTGCTGGTGCAGTGACACAAACAGTTCATGTTTTACAACGCGCCTTTTTATTACGAACCTGTACTGATTCAGTTTTTGAAAACCGTACACGCCCCTGTTTGCTTTATCAAATTAAGCGATGTTCTGCACCTTGTACTCATGAAATTAGTGACAGTGATTATAAAGAACTGGTGAAAGGAGCAAAAGCGTTCCTTTCGGGAAAAGATCAATCTATTAAAAGCGATATGGTTCAAGCTATGCATAAAGCCGCAGAAAATCTTGATTTTGAACAAGCAGCTTCCTATCGTGACCGCTTATCAGCCCTTTCTCACATACAAAGCCATCAAGGTATTAATCCTCAAACGATAAAAGAAGCGGATGTATTTGCAATTGCGCAAAAAGAAGGAATGACCTGTATTCAAGTGTTCTTTTTTCGCATGGGGCAAAATTGGGGAAACCGTGCCTATTTTCCTAAAGCAGATCCCTCTTTTTCCCGCACTGAAATTTTAGCGAGTTTTCTTGCCCAATTTTACGATGATAAACCACTTCCTAAAAGCATCCTTTTATCTGAAGAAATTGAAGAAAAAACACTTCTTACAGAGGCATTTAGTCTCAAAGCAAATCACAAAGTGTCCCTCTCTTTACCTAAACAAGGTGAACGAAAAACTCTTGTTAATCGTGCCTATCTCAATGCTCATGAAGCACTTGAACATAAGCTTTCTGAAACAGCCACCCATACAAAATTGCTTCAAGGTCTTGCTAAAACATTCCAACTACCTGTTCCTCCACGCCGGATAGAAGTCTATGACAATTCTCATATCATGGGAACAAATGCTGTAGGGGCTATGATTGTTGCTGGTCAAATGGGATTTATTAAAAATCAATATCGAAAATTCAACATTCGCTCAACAGATATCACGCCTGGCGATGATTTTGGCATGATGAAAGAAGTGATTAAACGAAGATTTTCACGCCTTATCAAAGAGTATGATCTGCCAAATAGAAGTCATGACATAAAAGATGATGATCTTTTTCCCATTTGGCCTGACCTTATCTTAATCGATGGTGGTGAAGGACAAATCAACAGCGTACATGCAATACTTGCTGAATTACAATTAAATGATCTCTTCACAGTTGTTGGAATCGCCAAAGGTGTTGACCGTCATGCGGGACGTGAACGATTTTTTATAAAAGGTATCCCCCCCTTTACACTTCCTCCACGTGATCCTATCCTCTATTTTTTGCAACGTCTGCGTGATGAAGCACACCGTTTTGCGATTGGAACTCATAGGATAAAACGAAAAAAAGCAACATTCAAAAACCCACTTGATGAAATCGAAAATATTGGTCCGACAAGAAAGCGTGCATTGCTTCATCATTTTGGAAGTGCCAAAGCTGTTGCTAGTGCCTCATTTGAAGATTTAAAAAAAGTTACGGGAATTTCTATGACAATTGCACAAAAAATTCATAACCATTTTCATGAAAAATAGGCTTGTTTCATAACCTTCGCCTTGTTACGTTAAGGAAATATATTCTCTTTCACAAGAATTAAAAATGGCTCCATGAAAAATCATACTTTTTCTTTTCCAAATATTTTAACTTATGCACGAATTGTTGCAGTCCCAATGGTTGTTGCATGCTTTTTTTTAGAAGGGCGGCTACAATCAAGTGATATCACTCGCTGGATTGCTGTTTCCATTTTTATCGTTGCATCCATTACTGACTTTCTTGATGGTTACCTTGCTCGTATTTGGGAACAAACATCCAATATTGGTCGCATGTTAGATCCAATTGCCGATAAACTTCTCGTCTCTGCTTGTTTGCTCTTGCTTGCCGCAGACAGTACCATCGCTGGGTGGACACTATGGGCAGCTATTATCATTCTTTGCAGAGAAATTCTTGTATCAGGATTACGTGAATATTTGGCTGAGTTAAAAGTTAGTGTTCCTGTCTCTCGTCTTGCAAAATGGAAAACTTTTGTACAAATGATCGCTATTGTATTTCTTTTAGCTGGACCAGCCGGTAATAAAATTTTCCCTTACACAGTAGAGTTTGGCATTACTATGCTGTGGATTTCTGCCCTCCTTACATTGTGGACAGGGTGGGATTATTTTCGTGCAGGTTTAAAACACGTTATCCTATGAAGAGTATGGAGATTTATAATGATAATTTATCTTTTTGTACTTAAATAAGAGATAAGAATAGCATAAGATTGATTTATTTTTATTAATGATAAATCAATCAAGCACTTTTTTGCACATTACAAGTAAGGGTAGCGTGTAGATAAAAACCCTTCAGAAAAGAGTAAATAGGCTTTATATTTTCGTAAAAGCAGCTGCAATATTAAAAGCTAAAAAAATGATTAATGGCTCCATATGCTTTCAAAAAAATCTATAACCTCATAAGCAAAAAACCGAAACATAGTGTTTCGGATTTTTGCTTCTTATATACGCTTTATTATTATAAACGCTTTATTAACCAACAATTTCTACCTCAGGAAACCAAAAGGCGATTTCTGTTTTTGCCGTTTCAGCACTATCGGATCCATGGACAGAATTTTCGCCAATCGATAAAGCATGAACCTTACGAATTGTCCCTTCTTCTGCATCACTAGGATTCGTAGCCCCCATTACTTCACGGTTTTTAGCTATTGCATTTTCACCTTCCAAAACTTGTACAACGGTTGGACCAGAAGACATCAATTCAACCAATTCACTAAAAAAAGGACGTTCTTTATGAACAGCATAAAATTTTTCAGCCTCACGTCTGCTCATCCAGACACGTTTAGACGCAATAACACGTAGCTCCGCATCCTCAAGCATTTTAGTAATTGCGCCAGTCAAATTACGACGGGTTGCGTCTGGTTTAATCATCGAAAAAGTACGCTCTAAAGCCATTTAACCACCTTTATTTCATTGATAATACTCTCTAGCCATTCCTATAGCGAGCAAGGAACCCTTTGCCAAGTGGCTCTGCAAAAATCTACACAAATTCTCAAAAATATAGAATAAATTATAAAGAAAACTTTAATAAAAATCCTGCAATTGCTCATCCCATCATAAAAATGCGCTACCGACTCTTAATAAATATTGAATCTTCTTCCATAATTTTAAATGCTTCCTATCAAAATTATCATTGAAATCAATCAAAAAATAACCATATCGTTAGAAACTATAGCGTACACCTAAAATACCCTGAAAGGACTGTTTTGTTTTATGTCCTTTAACATAATGGGCCTCACCATATAACTTTAACTTCTCACTCACAAAACTGCTTAAACCTAATCCTAACTTACCTGCATTGCCCGATAAGTCCGTGGTAAATGGATGACGTTGATTAATTAATGTTTGATTGTCATCTTTATTCTCACGCAACCATGCTGCTGTAATATACGCAAGCGATGAGGAATCCATGTGAGAACCAAATTCATATCCTAAAGATAAGCCAACCTCACTGCGTAATGAAGTAAATGGACGCATGTCACCTGTCATGCCATTCGATAACTTGATTTCTTTACCCTCAACACGCAACCATGTAAATTGTCCATAAGGCTGCAACCAACTGTTCTTTGACGTCTTAAGTCGATAACCAGCTTCAAAGGAAGTTCCCAATGCCCTTTGAGTATATGTTCCTTCAATCTCTAAACCATTCGTTGAAACGGCTTTTAGAGTATTTTGATAATGATTGTATTTTAAAATACCATCGAGATACCATCCACTATGATCAAAATAAGTGACATAAGCACCAATACCATAAGTATTGATTCCACTGTTACCCCCCCGTGCATGCGCAACACGGGCACGATCATAACTGCCAAAACCACCTATATAAAACTCTCCATTTTCCCACTCGCTTAAACCATTGATCCCCAAAACGATACCGGTCTGATCCAGTTTAAAATCTATATGCTCTGTAGCAACACTCTCTTTAGATTTAATCGCATAGGTCCATAAAGCCGTATTCTTTTTACTTTTATCTAGAATTCCTCTTCCCACACGTACGGTTTGCATTTCATTGTGAAAAACCATCGCTGGCGCCACAGACATAGACAATACCGCATCTGTAGAGGGAGTGGTCAAAAAGTGAGAAACTGAAAGTTTCTCACTCAATTGTGGAAAAGGTTGTTCTTTATGAACTGGACGTAAAATCATTTGATCGGCTAAAGATTGAGAAGAGGTTGAAACAGCAGTTTGTTGTTTTTCATCAGAAAAAGGATGAGGACCTGATGGAGGTAACGCTACAAGAGTCTGATTTTCTTGAGAGGGAGATACAGAAACACTAGAGACATTCTGTGCCCCTCTTATCTGTGCCCCTCTTAAATGACGTGGAGGTCGTGGTTTAGATGGCTGTTTTTTAGTAAGTGAACGAGGACCGGTATTTTTTCCTTCAGAAGAAGCCCCTTGATCAGACTGTGTACCCGTATCAGCAGACAATGCAAGAGGAAACTTCGCTTTCTTATTCACACACTCTACTTCAGAATTAGAACCTTCCGTATCTCCAAAAGCTCTACTTAAATACCAAATTGTAGCACTACCACTAGAATCAGCACATCTTCCTCTCTTCACTAAGCGATACTGATAGGTTCCACCATCAACAGCTGTAATGTCCTTGCCCAAAAGATCTGCCAGAGTAAAATTAGCTCCGCCATTGTGGCTTCTATCGGTAATTAACGGAAGCTCAGTAACCAAACTATTCCTTTGTGAGAGAGGACCTGTAATTTCACGTCCAGAATCTGCAATATTTATTTTGTGATTCCCTGAGCCCTCACCAATCAACAAATAATCACTCGCATCCCACGTAGCGCTAATATTGAATCGAAAATGTAAATCCCCTGAAAGTCTCTCAACATAAAGTGAAATATGACGTGGATCATACGGAATAGAAGAAAAAATAACAGTCCCACTCTGCCCCCCTAAATCTTTAATTTTAATCTGTGGTTTTTCTCCTATCTTCCGTTCACCAACCTCAAATATTATCTCATCCACGCTCTCTTCTATAGGAATTTTTTTCTTAGTTATATGATTTGTCCTATCGCCAGCGAATAAATAAAGTTCTCCGCCACCATTGATCCTTACTTCTCCAACGACTTCTTGTACACCAACATGGAACCACGATTTAGCAAAATCCGTAATTGTTAAAGTATCTACAAATCCCATAGGATATACAACTTGAATAGCTTGATCCTTCAAAGTAGTTTTCACAGACTCCCCTAGTGCTAAGACATGCTGTCTCCCATTCCCAGAAACTTCTGTAAACATTGCTCTCCCCCCTTCCTTTCTTTGCCTCGCATAAATATTTTGTTCTCCATCATTTCCCACTTTCGCATACCAAGCACCTCCCCCATCATACACATTCTGCTGTCCCACTGCTCCACCTCCACCCGTAACTGTGGAATTATATGCACTACTTCGTCTAACCACGCGTGTAAAATCAATATTTGGCTCTTCATGAATAAACTGCTGACCTCCCCAAATTTTGGCGCTCATTGCAATTCCTGCTCGTGTAACTATTTGCATCCCTCCTTTTTTAATAGTGGACCCCACGGAAGTTTTTCCATTCTCAACAAGCTCTACATCACCATATTCAATCGTAATATTATTTTTGAAAAAACTAGCAATCAGTTCTAAATTTTTTTCTTCCTCTTCTCTATTTCCCACATCTGTTGCTCTTGTTAGCACTCTATTCCTACTCTCAACTACACTTGCAGATTGCAAAAGACAACTACTGATCATCAATACTGAAAAACTTAATTTGTATTTATACCGCATTATCCACACTCCACTCTCAATTATTTAGAAAAATACCCCGCGGCTACATAGGTCGCTCGCTTTAGATTGTATCATAATGTGTTTTATTTATGTCTAAATACAATTTTTTAGTGTATTTTTTAATTTAAGCAACTTTAAGTTGTTTATCTATAAGCCACTAAAAAACTCTAACTTAAGGCAGAAAAATTGAATAAAATTCAAAATGTTCACTTAAGTTAAAGGAATAATTTGCATATCTGGAATTATAGATGAAAAAAATGCTCGTGCCCTTTAATGGAGCCCCTCTTCACGTAAAACAAAACGCTACTGGGTTGTACATTCACACACTTGTTTTAAAGAGACATCTCTCAATGCACTCAAGCCCATTTCGCGACGTCATCCATGAATGATATACCGGTAAAGCCATTGAACTCCCAATCTTTACGCTTATGAAGAAGCGAGCCGATATCATCATACACTTTTCCAGCCCTAAAATGTTGCAACGCTACACCCTTTGGTACTTGAGGCAGTTTAATAAGAGGTATTTTTAGTTCTTTCTTGTACAATTTTTATCCACGCAGGCTTGCCTGCTTGTGACGTGCAAGAAAATGGTTTTGATTGATTCAACATAAACAGATTTGGAATCAGAGAATTCTATGATTTTCGCGACTCTCATTCAACATGCATAGAAATGAATTATTATTATAAATTCAGTATGTTACCTTTAAAAGAGAGAGTATAAAGACATTCCTACTGTTTGAGAAAGTCCTTACACTCTCGAGAAGACATAGCCGAGCGTTATCTGTTTAAGCTTGCAAAACAATTACATTTGTAAAGTCAATCAGCCGTGTACACACATATTTAGAAACTATAGCGTAATCCTAAAATACCTTGAAGAGCATTCTTAATCTTATGTCCTTTTAGATAATGTGCTTCCGCATAAAGTGTTAGTTTATCATTGACCGAACCGTTTAAACCAATTCCCAATTTACCCGCACTGCCTGATAAATCTGTAATAAATTTATACTGGTTATTAATTGTCGTATAATTATTATTTATATTCTCACGCAACCAAGCTGCCATAATGTAAGCTGTTAATGAAGTTTCTGAACTCACAAAAAATTCATGTCCTGCAGTCAATCCAACTTCACTGCGGAATGAAGTTAATGGGCTTAGATCACCTATCATTCCATTGGAAAGTTTTATTCTTTTACCTTCAACCTGCAAACCTGTTAGCTTGATATAAGGCTGCATCCAAGTATTCTGTGCCGGTTCAAAATAACAGCCAATCTCAAATGATCCACCTATCGCCCACTGATTGTAATGACTTTGAATGGCTAAACCATTCGTTGAGATGGCTTTCAAATCATCCTGGTAATAATTATATTTCAAAACACCATCCATATACCATCCACGATGATCAAAATAAGTTGCGTAAGTTCCAATGCTATAAGAGCTCAGATCACTATCACCACCTCGTGCATGAGAAATACGTACTTGATCATAACTCCCGAAACCACCAACATACAACTCTCCATGCCTTAATTCACTCAACTGATCAGCACCAAAGACTAAACCTGTCTGCCCAAGCTTAAAGTGTGTATGGCCTGTCGCAACACGTTCTCTGCTCTTAATCCCATAAGTCCATAGTTCGATATCCTTCTTATTTCTGTCCCAAATTTTTCTACCATTCCGTATAATTTGCAACTCATTATTAAAAATAAGCCCAGGAACTACGGACAACGTTAACACTGCATCTGTAGAGGGGGTTGTTGATGTTTCTCCAGGAAAAAAAGGATTTGTCGGATCTGGTATAGAAGGTTCTGGTCCACTGAGGCGGTCTGCCGATAAAAACCAAACTTTTCCATTTTCATCCTTTCTTTCTTTCAAATCATACATATAAGTTCCACCATCAATGGCGTTAATTTTTTCACCCTTAAGATCTGTCAGCGTAAAATGCGCTCCACCACTTTGATCCGTAATTAAATCACGCTTATTTGAAAAAGGATCCGTGATTTCAACTCCAGAATCAGCAACACTTATTGTATGTTTCCCAGCGCCTTTCTCAACCAAGAGATAATCACCACGGTTATGGGCAATCGTAGTATTGAACGCGAAATGTAAATTTCCTGAAAGATTATTCACATGAAGCTGAGAATAATATGGATCAGAACCTGTAAACGAAAAAATAACACTCCCTTCACCACTTAATTTTTGTATCAAAGAACTTTTTCCATCAAACTCATCAGTAATAGAGTATAGTTTTGTATCTTTTCCATTTAAAATAATATCTTCTACTGTAGTGCGTTGTTGATCATTCCCAGCATAAAGATGGATCTGCCCAGAATGGTTTACCTGTGTCTTGCCTTCTAATGTTGCTCCAGCATGCACCCATGATTTTGTTTGATCATTCATTGTTAGATTTTTTACAGATCCATCAGTATATATTTCCTGAATAGCACTCTCATTTAAAGTGACTCCAATAGCCTGACCGCCTTTTAAGATACGTTGTTTACCACCACCAAAAACTTCTGTGTGAAATGCAAAACCACCATTTTTTGCACTTTGAGACTTTTGTCCAACTTCTTGGACACCCCCTTGCATAACTTTTGTATTCCAAACTTTTCCGCCATCATATACTTTTTGTTGGCCTAGTGTTTCATCTTGACCATAAATGATAGTATGAGAAGCACTACTGCCTTTAATCTCTCCTCCAATATCCCCCTCCCCGAAAACAAGCTGCTCACCGCCATAAATTTTAGTCCCCTCTACTTTCCCTCCATTTCCAACACTTTGGTGCCCGCCTTCTTTAACAACAGCATTTTTCGAAAAACCTTGTTTTCCCTTTAAAGCCTGAACATTTTCAATTCCACCATGTTCAATTTTACTATTCTCACTGAGTCCTCCTGCATACACATAAAGCTCTGCACCATTCCTTACAGTGTTATTAATGGATCGCCCTGGACTATCAATTTCACCATCATTTGAAATGTATGCTTTACCTTCATTATCAAGGATATAATTTTCTAACATTGCCCCATCTTTAATGGAAATAAGTTCAGGCTTTTTAAGAAATGCAGTATTTTGTTCTTGTGCATTATATCCAGCATTGTCACGATGACTGCTGTCAAGCTCCTGTTGACTCGCAAACACTCTAGCACCCTTATCCATGATAAAATCTCTAGGCTTTTTTAAAAAGTCTAATTCATTGCGCGTTCTTACCATAACATCATTAGAGGCTCCAAGTATGCATCTTGCTGATTTCATATCCTCATTGTATTGATCTTGAAATACTTTATCATTTTCATAACTTGAAGATTGACAAAAAAGTGCTGTTCTCTCCTCATTTGCAGCAGCAGCTTGCACAAAACAGCTGCTCAACATGAGTATCCAAAAATTTCGTTTCCATTTATATTGTAGAGCCATATCCTCCCCCCTTCACGCCTGCATAGACACTGAACGTAATTAGCTCTACAAAACATATTTTCAACCTTAGATTGCAACAATCCTTCTTAAAAATCCTCCTTATCTCATAAAAAACCGTTCTTTACAGTTTTTTAAATACTTTTTTGATCAAGAATATAAGGGCGTTTTTATAGTGCTTCTTTAGCATTTTCTCGGAGTTTTCTTATCAAAGATAAAAAGTAATGCATAATCAAGTATATAAGGGTATACAGTTTATCATGAACAACGAAGCTGCGTGCTCTGAAAAATTGTTCTCTGATGCTGCATTAAAAACTTTAAAAAACTAATCATACATTTAAAGATAACTAAAAAATAACCATATCGTTAGAAACTATAGCGTACACCTAAAACACCCTGAAGGGACTGTTTTGTTTTACGCCCTTTAATATAATGTGCCTCACCATATAACTTTAACTTCTCACTCACTAAACTGCTTAAACCTATTCCTAATTTACCTGCATTCCCCGATAAGTCAGTGGTAAATGGATGGCGTTGATTAATTAACGTTTGATTGTCATCTTTATTCTCACGCAACCATGCTGCTGTAATATACGCAAGCGATGAGGAATCCATGTGTGAACCAAATTCATACCCTAAAGATAAACCAACCTCACTGCGTAATGAAGTGAATGGACGCATGTCACCTGTCATATCATTCGATAACTTGATTTCTTTACCCTCAACTTGTAACCATGTAAATTGTCCATAAGGCTGTAACCAACTGTTCTTTGACGTCTTAAGTCGATAACCAGCTTCAAAGGAAGTTCCCAATGCCCTTTGAGTATATGTTCCTTCAATCTCTAAACCATTCGTTGAAACGGCTTTTAGAGTATTTTGATAATGATTGTATTTTAAAATACCATCGAGATACCATCCACTATGATCAAAATAAGTGACATAAGCACCAATACCATAAGTATTGATTCCACTGTTACCCCCCCGTGCATGCGCAACACGGGCACGATCATAACTGCCAAAACCACCTATATAAAACTCTCCATTTTCCCACTCGCTTAAACCATTGATCCCCAAAACGATACCGGTCTGATCCAGTTTAAAATCTATATGCTCTGTAGCAACACTCTCTTTAGATTTAATCGCATAGGTCCATAAAGCCGTATTCTTTTTACTTTTATCTAGAATTCCTCTTCCCACACGTACGGTTTGCATTTCATTGTGAAAAACCATCGCTGGCGCCACAGACATAGACAATACCGCATCTGTAGAGGGAGTGGTCAAAAAGTGAGAAACTGAAAGTTTCTCACTCAATTGTGGAAAAGGTTGTTCTTTATGAACTGGACGTAAAATCATTTGATCGGCTAAAAATTGAGAAGAGGTTGAAACAGCAGTTTGTTGTTTTTCATCAGAAAGAGGATGAAGACTTCCTGAACCTAAGACTTCAATAACGTGACTTCCAAGAGAGGAAACAGTTGGAGATACAAAAGCTGGAGATCTTTGATTCAAGTTTTGGCGGTTTTTTCTTCGACGTGGCAATTTAATAACACGCGCTTGTGGTGCTGCAATAGTTGAAAGAGAAGAAACTGATTGATTTTGATTTAAATGCCGCATAGATCTGCTTCTACTACGTGGTAAACTGTTGAGAAATGAAACATTATCAATAAATACTGCAGATAAATACCAAACTTTTTCACCCCCATCCTCATCAATTCTCTGTTTTAAACCATACGTATAGGTTCCGCCATCAATAGTTTTAACATTTGCACCAGAAAAGCTTCTCAGGGTAAAATGTGCGCCACCACTTTGATCAAAAATTAAATCAAGTCCTGCTGAAGAAGGATCAACAATTTCAATACCAGAATCTACGACACTTATTGTATGAAAACCACTCCCATTCTCAATAAAGAGGTAATCACCTTTTTCTTCTGCAAGGCTAACATTAAAGTTAAAATGTAGACTCCCTGCTAGATTATCAATGTAAAGCTGAGAGTAATATAAATCATCTTCAAAAGAGGTAAAAATGACTTTTCCTACACCGCTTAACTGCTGAATGCGTGTACTTTTGTCGTCAAACCCACGAGCAACGGAGTATAATTGAGCGTCTTCTCCATTTAATTCAATGTTTTCTACTATAGTTTGTTGACCATCGTCTCCAGCATCAAGATGGAGCCCACCAAAATCCTGAACTTTTATTTCTCCTCCTAATATTGCACCAGGAGAAATCCATGAATTAGCATTACCTTCAATCGTTAGATTCTTTACAATTCCACCTGCATAGACTTCTTGAACACCACCAGTGCGTAAAATGACTGTATTTGCTTCACCTCCTGCTAAAACACGCTGCACACCCTCTGAAAAGATTTCAGCATTTACAGCTAAACCGCCGGCTTTTTCTGCAAAGTTATCATCATTAGGAAACCACTTAGCAAGAGTTTGTACTCCTCCACTCATCACTTTTGTTTCCACAGCCATCCCATCATCATATACATTCTGCTGTCCCGGCGTATCACCTTGACCATAAAGTGTCGTGTTATAAGCACTGCTCCCCACAATTCCACCATTTACATAACCATTTCCGAAAACAAGCTGCTCCCCACCATAAATTTCAGCTCTCAATGCAGAGCCTCCCCCCTCCACTTTTTGTTTTCCACCCTCGTAAATAATCGTAGATTCTGAGACCCCCTGTTCCCCTACAATCTCAGTACCACCATTTTCAATGGTTGTATTTTTACTGAAACCACCAGCTTCAACATAAAGTCTTCCTGATCCCTGAATTGTATTATTAATAGACTTCTTAAGAACACCTTGCTCTCCATCATCAGAGACATAAACTACGTTACCATCACCGAGCAAAGAGCTTTGTAGAATTCCTCCTCCTTCCCCAATGCTGTAATGAATTACATCAGAGATACTAAAATCTTTTGCCGATGTCATATTTTCTTCTTTTTCAGGAAGCTTATCTATAGGCGACTCCACATGAGGTGAAGGAATTACAGGAGCAGAAGTTATTTGTGATATAGCCAAAGACCAAGTCTTTCCCCCATTATCATCTTTTGTCTTTAAGCCATACATGTAGGCTCCACCATCAATCGTACTCGTCTCTTCACCAGAAAAATCTGTCAGAGTAAAATGCGCATTTCCGCTTTGAACATGAATTAAATCAAGCTCCAAAACTAAATTCTGATCTTGTAGAGGAGAATTGGTAATTTCAACACCAGAATCGATAACACTTATGGTGTGATTACCTGATCCTTGTTTTATCAGAAGATAATCACCGCGCTGTTCTGCAAAATTAGTATGCAACCTAAAATGTAAACTCCCTGAAAGATCATTGATCTCAAGTTTAGAGTAATGTGGATTAAACACGGTAGAAGTAAAAATAACACGACCATTCCCACTCAGATTCTCAATCAAAGAACTTTCACCATCTATATTAGAGGCAATCGCGTACAATTTTGTATCTCTGCCATTTAAGACAATTTTTTCTACTTCAGTACGAGATTGCTCTGCACCAGCATAAAGATAAATCCGTCCAGAATCATTAACCGTTGTCTTTCCTTCCAATGTTGCGCCACCATGTAACCACGATTGTGCTTGATCCTTAACGGTTAAATCTTTTACATAACCTCCTAAATCTATTGCCTGAAAAGCAGTCCCTTCTAAAAGAACGCCAATCGCGATTCCTCCCGCTAAAACATGTTGCTGTCCACCAGAAAAGACCTTCGTATCAAAGGCAAAACTGCTATACTCGTCTAGATCCTCTTCTCCATAAAGATTTTGTATCCCTCCTTCCATGATCTGTGTGTTAAAAACCTCTCCATCATCATACACATTCTGATATCCTCGCACTCCATTCTCACCAGAAACGATAGTGTCATAGGCGCTGCTCCTCACCACCGCACCTTTAATATCAGACTTTCCTGAAACAAATTGCTCACCTCCGTAAATTTCAGCCCCTTCAGCTTTTCCCCCCTCTTTAACCTTTTGTTGCCCACCTTTATGAACAATAGTATCCTGTGAAAGACCCTGTGTTTTAATAAGCTCAGTGCCACCTCTTTGAATTGTCGTATACAAGCTAAAACCACCGCTATAAACGGAAAGCTTTCCACCATCTTTAACTGTAATACTAATTGAAGTTTCTCCATTGCTATCAACTTCCTTGCTACTCGTGTCAAAGCTAGGATCTGCAATAGAAACAGTTGTTCCTTGATCAATTGTGAGTTCTGTAAGTAAATCACTTGATGAACCAGTATATGGTTTCAATACACTATCAAAAACTTGAGAAGTTGTCTCATCAATGGTGTGGTTTGCATCTAAGTACCAAATTTTACCAGTACCCTTATTGTTTCTATGTTGCAAACTGTACCGATAGGTTCCGGCATCAACAGTTCCGATTTTTTCACCAAAAGTGTTTGTCAGAGTAAAATGGGCATTTCCGCTGCGATCAGTAATTAATTTAAGCTTTTTGTAAGAAGAATTTGTAATTTCACGCCCAGAATCAGCCACACTTATTGTGTGAGAACCAGAGCCCCTTTTTTTAATCACAAGATAATCACTAAGCTGCTTGGCAAAATTGACATTAAAATCAAAATGTAAAGAACCTGAAAGATCATCAATATTAAGTTGAGAATAGAGCTTATTCGTCCCTAAAGACGTAAAAATAACTCTCCCATTTCCTTTTAAATTCTTAACATTAATCTCAGGTTTTTTGCCGTTATCTTCAGACGCAATAATGTATAGTTTGGTATCTTCTCCATTTAAATTAAGATTTTCTACTTCCGTAACAGCTTCACCATTTCCAGCATAGAGATAGAGGTTGCCAAAATCATTAACATTTGTATCCTTATCTAATATCGCACCAGCAAAACCCCATGACCTTGCTTGATGATTAATAGTTAGATTATCCGCATATCCAGAATCATATATATTCTGAATAGCTCTATCGTATAAAGTAACTTCACTCGCATTCCCTCCTGCAAAGATATTCTGCATACCATTTTTAAAAAGTTCAGTACTCAGTGCAAAAGCCCCCTCATTAATTGTAAAATCTTCATCTTCTATATCGGCTGTATCAGCATCTTCTGAGAAACCGTTATGAAAATTCTCTTTACCATCAAGATTCTGGATACCTCCTTTCATAACCTTTGTGTCAACAGCCATCCCCCCACTATAAACACTTTGTATTCCTGGCATTCCATCTGCAGCATGAATTTCAGTGCCATAAGCACTACTTTCCTTATCTTTTCGCGACAAACTAGATCCAAGGCTTCCCTTACCAAAAATAATCTGCTCGCCACCATGGATTTGAGCCCCTTCTGCATTTGCACCACTCTCAACAATTTGTTTACCACCTTTTTTAACAGTAGCATATTCTGAAATGCTCAAGTTTTGGACAAACTCAATCCCACCATGCTCAATTGTCGTATCCCTGCTAACACTTGCTGCATCAATGTAGAGTTTTCCCCCTTCTCTAACCGTATTATTAATGGAATAAGCTGCATCTTTATAGTTAAAGCTATTTATTTCAGAACCTTCAGAGTCACGGTTAGTAATATAGATCGCAGCACCATCGCTTATTATTGAATTTGTGAGTACTTCAAAGAATAGGTTTTCTAATCTCTTCCTTTCCTCTTCTGAAAGATCACTTCCTTCTGCTGTCTGTTTATTCTCTATCTTTTTTGATCCCCCCTTTTTTTCTTTTAGTCCCCTCACTTCTGATAACAACTTTCTTGTCTCTTCTAGGTGTTCACTGATACTTACTGGTGTTAATAACTTTTCTCTTGGTGTAGCTACTCCATATGCACTCGCAATCTTGACAAAAAAACCACTGACCATTAACGCACAAAAACTTAATTTCAATTTGCGTTGCATTATTTACACTCCATAATTTTAAATTTAAATTCTCCCATTTAGAAAAAAGTGCATAGACCAAAACAACACAACGTAATTGCTCAACCTCATGTCTTTTAAGACAGCAAAGCATTCGATGGATTAAGCTTTGACAGATCAAATATACACCATGTGTTTTAAAATGCATGCACAACTAAAAGATTTAATTTTTTAGATACACTTTAAAAGTGTTATAATTGCATCCATGAAAAATATTTTTAATATTTTGAGACACTAAACACTGATCTACGAATAAGATTGATCCCTTAATAGATAAAAATGGCATTAAACTTTAAAGGACACAGCAATGTGAATGAGAGCTGCGTTTATAGCCATCTATTGCCATCTTCTACAGCATTTAAAGCAGTGTCTTTATCTTATTCAATTTGGATAATATATAGAGCACTTATTCAT
The DNA here is from genome assembly GCF_042197145.1 of Bartonella sp. AA56HLJMS. Taxonomy (NCBI): domain Bacteria; kingdom Pseudomonadati; phylum Pseudomonadota; class Alphaproteobacteria; order Hyphomicrobiales; family Bartonellaceae; genus Bartonella; species Bartonella sp. AA56HLJMS. Next base: position 68,903 of record NZ_JBHIRL010000002.1, read on the forward strand.
ACTCATCAGCCCATAATCATTGTTCTAATATATAACGAAGTGTCATAATATTGACTCGACACTGATTTGAAATTTCTATAGTTATAGTCAGTTAACTCGTCATTTGATTTGTCATATACTGAAAGGGACATTCTATTCATGTCTATAAACTCAGAAATGAAAGCTACAAGCAACAGAAACTCCCCTCGTCGGATTTTATTTGCAAGCCTTATTGGCCCAACAATTGAATTCTTTGATTTTTATGTCTTTGGCACTGCCGCAGCTCTTATATTTCCTCATGTGTTTTTTCCAACACAAAATGATCAAATTGCCATTTTACAATCTTTCCTAATATTTGGAGCAGCCTTTTTTGCCCGCCCTTTTGGATCAGTTGTTTTTGGACATTTTGGAGATAAAATTGGAAGAAAAGCAACACTTATCGCTTCTCTTCTCACAATGGGTCTTTCAACAGTCATTATTGGTTTTCTTCCTACTTATGAAATAGCTGGGTGGTTTGCCCCTTTCCTCTTAACCTTGTGCCGTATTGGACAGGGAATTGGATTAGGAGGAGAATGGGGAGGAGCTGTTTTGCTCGCTACAGAAAATGCCCCTCCAGAAAAGCGCGGCTGGTATGCAATGTTCCCCCAATTAGGCGTTTCAATAGGTTTGTTTTTATCTATTGCTGTTTATTTGGGTCTGCTGCATTTCCTTGATCGTGAAGAACTTTTAGCCTGGGGATGGCGTATTCCTTTTATTGCTTCAGTTGTTTTTATGATTATAGGATTATGGGTCCGTCTTTCAATCAATGAAACTGTTCAATTCAAAAAAACTCTTGAAAGTAAAAAACATGTCAAAGTTCCTATCATAGATGTCTTTTTAAAATGTCCACGAATCCTATTTCTTGGAATATTTTCTGGTATGGCAACTTTTGTTTTGTTTTACTTGGTTACTACATATTTGCTAAGCTATTCAACAAACCATTTGCAATTGCCATTTCATCAAGCTCTTCAAATCGAAATTGTCGGTGCTATTTTTTGTGGGATTTTTACTGTCATCACGGGAAGACTCGCTGACCGTATTAGACGTAGAACTTTGATGATTTGGATTACAATCATCACAGGTATTTATTCTTTCGCAATTCCTTATTTCTTAAATTCTGGAGTTATAGGAGTCCTTGCAATGTCTGTTATCGGTTTGTCTCTCATGGGAATGATATACAGTCCTCTTGGTGCTGTTTTGGCTTCACCATACCCAACAGCAATTCGATATACCGGTTCTTCTATTACTTTCAATTTATCTGCTATTATAGGAGCATCTCTCGCGCCTTATATTGCAGAATATCTGGTGCAACATTTCGATACATCTTATATCGGTTATTATTTGCTTCTTGCTTCTTTTATTTCACTGATTTGCTTCGTCGGATTTACAGATGATGAAATATCCAACTAAAATATAATAATGAAGAATAAAATAAGGACTGGCGGCAAAAATGCTGCCAGTTTCGTTTTTAAAGACAGGGGTTGAGGTATTTTCCACCACAATATTCCTGCAAACAAAGCACTCAAAAAGAAAAATAAAAAATCTGCAATATTGCTTATATAAGAAACAGCAAACATTTCTGATAAGATATGCGTTGTCCCCAACCATGAAACGCAAAAGAAGGCCAACATCACAGCCCATAAAACAAGCAAAATTCGATCAATAATTATCATTATGGCGTTTCGTTTTTTTAATTATAGTCCATATATTTAACATGCCTAAAAGAAAAATCACAATAAAAACCCAACGCCCTCCCCCTGAGCCTTCCGTAATAAAAAGTGCAGGATTTACTATTCCCAGTAATCCTATAAAAATCAGAACAATAGATACAAGACGCATTAAACCTGTTTTTCCCAGCGACGATCTTCAGTCTGTTGCCAATACGTTAAATTATGATTTTCCATTTTATATTTTTTCCACTGTGCACGAACGAGATTCAACTGCTCTTCACTTCTACCATCAAATATCACGACAAGCCGTTGATAAGCATCAATATCCGAACAAACAGCTCCCTCTATGAGAAAACGAATCTTTGAATCATTCGGATTTTCTTGTCCTGTCGTAAGAAATACAGGCTGAACGTTTGGATATTGATCACACTCCGTTCCATGTCCAATAAATGATTCATCAGTATAAACCCATAAATGTATATCTATAGAATCGCGTTGTTCTTTACTCACACACTGTATTGTTACTTTACCAAAACGAGCCAATGCACGCTCCACAAGCGTCGGCAAAATATCCTTCAGCGTTGACTGCGTCAAATGATAGAATAAAATATCCAATCTCTTAAGCCTTCATCATTCTTTATAAAAAAGCTAACATCTTTTTAAAAAAACTTCTATATCCCTAATACAAAGGAAACGGTTCAAGATATAAACCCTCTTTTTTGATTGAGATGCATTATCTTTTTGCACGTGTCTTTAAAAGACAAAAATTTTTATCTTCAACGTTAATAAAAAAGTTTTTTAAGTTATTTTCTAGATTCTTCTAGATTCTTTGTAGACTATAGTTGAAAATAAAATATAATGTACGGAAAATTTAAAGAGGACCTCATAGGCAATTTTATATTATTTATTTGGTAAAAATATCCAATTCATGAAAGGGTATTTTTTCAAACTTTATTACATTTTAACCGAAAGCAGTAAGAATATTTGCTATCGAATTAAAAACTGAGGATTTTCCCCAATTTATGCGTATTATTGAGTTCTACATCCTGAAACGTGTCATTGTTTTGTTTAGTTCTGTCATGATTGCAGCAGTGGGCGTTAGTTGGACTATACAAATTCTTGCACGGATAAACTTTCTCACAACAAGTAAACAAACACTCCTCACAGTCTTACAATTTTCACTCTCATTGGTTCCTTCTGTTATTTTTGTTGTCATTCCGTTTGCATTAGTCATCGCAATTACAACCATCCTCTCAGCAATGCATCAAGACTCAGAACTTGCTGTCATCAATGCCTCTGGTTTTCCTAAAAGTACTGTTTGGAAACCTATCCTTCTTCTTGCTATTGTTGCATCCTGTATCTCCTTTTCTATAGCTAATTTTGTTGTTCCTCAAGCGCGTCTTCATATGCGACAAATGCTAGCAAGCGCTCATTTTGATCTTATTAATCTATTCATTAGTGAAGGGAGCTTCCAAAAACTCGCCAATAACCTTTACATAGAAATTGGCGAACGAAATCCAAATGGAACACTTGAACGCCTTTTCATTGCCGACCAGCGTGATCCTAAGACTGATCTTTTTTATTATGCAACAGACGCATCCATTGTGAGCAATAAAAACGGCAGTTTTCTGGTTCTCAATAACGGTGAAATAGAAAGAGTCAATCATCAAAATAACAGTGTTTCAATCGTGCAATTTAGCTCATATACTTTTAGCCTAGGAGAGTTTATCCCTAGTGATAAAACACCTACTCTTTATCCAAAAGATCGGTCTCTTTCTTATTTACAAAACCCTGACCCAAAAGATCCCTACTATCAACGAAAACCACTCCAATATAAAGCTGAATTTCACCGCAGATTAACACAATGGCTCTACCCTATTGTTTTTTCACTTATTGCATTAGCAGCAGCAGGGGATGTACGCTCCCATCGACAAGCTCGTCATTCCGCAAATATCTCGGCAATTGCCCTTTCTTTTCTGGTGTATTGGATAGGATATTTTTTCGCAGAAAAAGCAAAAAGCGATCTTGCATACGTTCCTCTCCTTTATATTATACCTATAGGAACAAGTGCATTTGTCTTTTTTATGCTTTTAACGAATCATAAAATTGGGCTTCCCACAAAAGTTAATGAGATACTTCAAATCGCTTTTCAAAAAATAATGAACAAATTTGAACATCGAAAATCTCAAGATTCCTCGGATAAAATATCATGATTGGGTGGACACTTGGACGATATTTTTTTATACGGTATCTTAAAATAACTTGTTATTTCTGGGGAAGCATTTTTGTTCTTGCTCTTTTAATCGATTTCACAGAGAATTCCGGTAGGCTATCTTCACTTCCGCATTATACAGCAAAAGATGCATTTTTCCTCTCTGTTTTACGCATCCCTTTTATCATGCAACAACTTATCCCTTTCATTGCACTCTTTTCTGCAATGGCAACGCTTATCTCGCTCAACAAAAAACTTGAACTTGTGGTGACTCGTTCAATCGGTGTTTCTGCATGGCAATTTCTTATGCCAGCTTGTTTTGGAGCTTTTCTTTTAGGATTATTTTCAATTCTTCTCATTAATCCACTTGCTGCATGGGGATTTTCTCAAGCAGAAAAAAAGATGACTGAATGGCGCAATCACAATGTACTAACACCTCTTCACAATACAAGTATCCACTGGTTAACACAACGTACAAATTTAGGCAGAACAACCATTGGTGCCAAATCTATCACCGATCAAGGACTTTCTCTTCTCGATGCAACCTTTGTACAATACAATGACAATGCAACCGTTAAAAATTGGATTAACGCCCCAAAAGCAACCTTGACTAATGGATTTTGGCTATTAACAAATGGAACAATCTATAAAATAGGGCATCCTCCTGAAAAATTTACCGTGTTGCAAATAAAAACCAATCTAAAACCTGAATTTTTAACGGAACGTTTAGTGAATCCCGCAACTATTCCATTTTACCAATTGCCAAAAAAAATTATGATTGCACGTTCATTTGGCTATTCTGCTAATAATTTTGATATGTATTTCCAATCTTTGATTGCATTACCGGCATTGCTTGTGGCAATGACCCTCATTGCAGCAACTGTATCTTTAAATTTTACACGTTTTGGGCAATCTAGAATGTTGATTCTTGGTGGCGTAATAGCTGGGTTTATGCTTTATGTTATTTCCGTACTTGTTCAAGCTTTCGGTAATGCTGGATATATTCCACCAATTATTGCAGCTTGGACACCCGTTGTTATTGCGTTATTCTTAGGAATCTCTTTTTTACTTCATAAAGAGGATGGCTAAGTGAAAGCATTAACACTTAAAAAAACTATTTTAACAAAATTAAGTGCTCTCGCTTTTAAAAGTGTTGTGGGGGTTATTTTAGGAAGTGCTTTGTCTTATTGTGCGCACGCTCAAAGCCTTCAATCTCCTTCTCAAAGTCGCATTCAAAATCTGGAACCTCCTCTTTTGCTCTCTGCGGATGAACTCATCTACAATCGTGATGAAAACACTGTTTCTGCACACGGTAATGTCCAAATCAAATATGATGGCAATAAAGTTGTCGCTCAAAAAATTATTTACAATCAAAAAACAGGACGGCTTATAGCACAAGGGAACGTTGAAATTACTCAAAAGGATGGTAATAAAATTTATTCCAACCAAATTGATATGACCAAAGATCTTGGCGAGGGTTTTGTAAACGCCCTACGTATTGATACAGCCAACAATGTTCACTTTTCAGCCCAAAATGCTACACGCAAACACAATCACATAACAGTCTTTGAAAATGCAACCTATACAGCCTGTGAACCTTGCTCTTATAAACCAGATAGAGACGTCCTATGGAAAATTAAAGCAAGAAAGATCATATGGAATAATAGCGTCAAAAAAATTCGGTTTGAAAATAGCAGTTTTGAAGTTTTTGGTGTACCGATTATAAAATTTCCAAATTTTGAGATCTATGATCCAACTGTCAGGCGTGCTAGCGGTCTGCTTACTCCTCATTTTTTTTATACTGATTATCTCGGTATGGGGATAAAGAATTCTTATTTCTGGAATCTCGCCCCCCATTATGATTTTACCCTTTCTTCTACGGTTTATACCCAACAAGGGCTTTTAACCGAAGGGGAATGGCGTCAGCGTTTAAAAACGGGACGTTATAACATTCGCTTTGCTCATATATATCAAATGAAACCGCATAGATTTGATAATGATACGATTGATGCCCAACATAAAAACCGTTATATGCTGGCGACAAAGGGGGATTTTCGTATTAATTCACACTGGACTTATGGATGGGATATTCTTGCACAATCAGATCGGCATTTTAGTCGTGCCTATAAACTTGAAAACTATAACAATCCTACACAACTTTCTCAGATCTATCTGAATGGTCTTGCAGGAAAAAATTATTTTGATATGCGTTTTTATCATTTTAAAGTTCAAGATTCAATATTGAATGATCCTCATTATGAACGTCACTCTCGGCAAGCGTGGGTCTTACCACGCATCGATTATTTTTTCACACCAGATGAACCCATTTATAATGGAGAGCTTACCTTCCATAGTAATATGCAATCAGTTTATCGTCGCCATGCTGACTTCAGTTCACCCGACCAGAACGGAAACCCTCTCAACACAGTAAAACTTTCTGGTATGGCTGGAAATAGTTTGCGTTTAACAAACGAGCTTCAGTGGAAAAAGCGCTTCAACACGCACAACGGACTCATCTTAACCCCTCTTCTCTCTCTACGAGCTGATATCATTACAACCAATGCAAGCGAAAATCACACAGATTCTATAGAAAACAATGCCTTATCCGCAATTCATGGTTCAGCAATTCGTGGCATGGCAACAGCAGGATTGGAACTACGCTATCCCTTCCTCATTACAGCTGATCATTCTACACATATTATAGAACCAACTGCACAAATTTTTATACGCAATAATGAACAATATATTGGACAAATTCCTAATGAAGATGCTCAAAGCTTTGTCTTTGATGCAACCACTCTCTTTCAACGAGACAAATTTTCTGGTTATGATCGTGTAGAAGGTGGTACAAGAGCCAATATAGGTATAAGATATTCTGGAAGCCTTAATGATAATTGGTCTCTTTATGGTCTCATTGGACAATCCTTTCATCTAGCAGGAAAGAATTCTTTTGCAGAAAAGGACTTTATCAATGTCGGTACTCATTCTAGCTTAGAGGCAAAACGTTCAGACTATGTTGCAATGTTTGGTACAACCCATAAAAGTGGTTTTTCCTTAGAAACGCGTGGACGCTTTGATAAAAAAACAGGAAAAATCCGCCGTAGTGAAATCGAAGCATCACAAAAATGGCAAAATTTTTGGGCGGCTCTACAATATGCCTATATCGCAAAGCAACCAGATTATGAATATTCTCAAGAGCGCCAAGAAATTTCTTTTCAAACAGGACTTAAATTGGCAGATTATTGGTCCATTAATAGCAACGCCGGTTATGATTTAGTATCTGGTACATTTATAAAGCGAGGAATTAGCTTGAGTTATATGGATGAATGTTTCGGGTTAACATTCGGTTATCAACAGGTAACGAATCCAGGCAGGAAAGCACCCTTGCAAAACTTTAATTTCTCTCTTTCATTGCGTACGATTGCAGATATCGGAAAAAAGATAGATTAATTTATAAAGGGAATGTATCAGTCATTTAACTTATCATTGTTTTTATGAAAGAAAGCGTGTATTTTAAGTTGTTGATGAGAATTAATAAACAATGCGAAAGCCTATTTACATGAATAAATTGAAAAAGCGTTTTCTTGCTTTATTTTATATTGCATCTTTGAGCGTAAGTAGCCTGCTAATAAATGGATTTTTGATTCCGACAGTCTTTGCGCAGACTTCTATTGTTGTTACAGTTAATGGCAACCCCATCACAAATTATGATATACAAAGACGCCTTGCTTTTCTCAGGCTACAACAAAAGCAAGGCAATTTGGTGGCACAGGCTAAAAAAGAGCTTATTGACGAAAAGCTAAAAAATATTGAAATAAAACGTCGTAATATTGAAGTAAGCAATGATGAAGTTGATAGAGCTTTTGAGAATTTTGCGACACAAAATAATATGACGATTGATCAGCTCAACCAGATTCTGATCCAAACTGAGATCACAGTACAACACTTTAAAGATTACATCCGTGGACAAATAGGATGGGGGCGTCTTGTTAGCGCACGCTATCAAGCTGAAACAGGTATGATTAGCGAACAAGAAGCTGTACGCAGAATATTAAAAAATGGTGGTGTAAAACCTTCAACCAACGAATATACATTACAGCGAATTGTTTTTGTCATTCCTGCACATCGTCGTTCAGAGATCTTTGAAAAACGTCAAAGAGAAGCAAGTAATTTTCGCGCACATTTCCGTGGATGTGCCAATGCTCACAATCAAGCAAGAGGTATTTTAGACGTTACTATCCGCCACTTAGGAAAGTTTCTGGAGCCACAACTTCCTAATGCATGGGAACAAGCTATTCTTGAAACGCCTGCTGGAAAAATGACAAAATTACAAGAAACATCTGATGGAATTGAAGCGATTGCTGTCTGCAAAATAAAAAGAGTTTCTGATGATTATGTCGCTCGACTGATATTCTCTCTTCAAGATAGTAAAAAAAGAAGCCCGCAAAAACTTGAAGAATTAAGCGACAAATATTTAGGAGAACTGCGGCGAGTGGCACGCATTCAAAATTCATAATGGCTGCTCTTATTGTTAGTGGTGGTGATCCTGCCGGAATTGGTCCTGAAATAGTATTAAAAGCGTGGAATTTGCGTGTTACGCGCCAAATTCCACCTTTTGTACTTCTTGCTGATCCAGATGTTATTCGTTCGCGCGCTCGTTTTTTACAGATTGATGTTGAGGTGCAATCTGTTTTAATCAATAATCCTGCAAAAAATTTTCAAAACGCTCTTCCTATCATACCGTTAAAAAACAAACAAAGTGATCAATTAGGTATACCTTCATCGAATAATGCCGCTGGAATTATTGAAGCAATTAAACACTGTGTTCAATTGATTCAAAATGGCCATGCGTGTGCACTTATCACTTGTCCTATTGCAAAAAAGAGTCTTTATGATGCCGGTTTTCAATTTCCAGGTCATACAGAATTTTTAGCCGATTTAGCCCATAAAGCTTTTCATAAATGTTATCATCCAGTTATGATGTTAGCAGGACCCCGATTAAAAACAGTACCAATAACTGTTCATATTCCATTTAAAAATGTTCCTTCACAGCTTACCCGTGATTTAATTATTCAAACGGTACTTACTACTGAATATGACTTAAAAACAAGGTTTAAAATAACGTCACCCCGACTAGCTGTTGCTGGTCTTAATCCTCATGCTGGAGAAGGAGGTGCAATGGGAAAAGAAGATATTGAAGTTATCACTCCTGCTATTGAATATCTTAAAAAGAAAGGACTCAATATTGCAGGCCCGCTGCCTGCCGACACAATGTTCCATGAATGCGCAAGAAAGGCATATGACGTTGCCATTTGTATGTATCATGATCAAGCCCTTATCCCTGTTAAGACATTAGACTTTGACAGCACTGTTAATGTCACGTTAGGTCTACCTTTTATTCGCACATCTCCAGATCACGGAACTGCTTTTGACATTGCTGATAAAGGGATAGCCTCTCCCGAAAGCTTTATTGCTGCTCTTAAACTTGCAAATCAACTTGCAAAAAATAGTTTAAACCCATGCCAATAGATAATCTCCCTCCTCTGCGTGAGGTCATTGATATATATGGATTACAAGCGCATAAATCTTTGGGGCAGAATTTTCTTTTTGATCTTAATTTAACATCTAAAATTGCTCATCAAGCAGGCAATATAGAAGGAAAACCTGTTCTTGAAATTGGTCCAGGTCCTGGAGGTCTCACACGTGCCTTGCTAGCAAAGGGTGCCATTGTAACAGCAATAGAACGCGATGAGCGCTGCATACCGGCTCTCTTAGAAATAGAAAAACACTATCCTAAAAAATTAAAAGTTATTTGTAATGATGCACTGAAGCAAGACTTCTCAAAACTCTTTGAAACAAGCCCTGTAAAACCGCGCATTATTGCAAATCTTCCCTATAATATTGGGACACAACTCTTATTAAATTGGCTTTTAACTGAACCATGGCCTCCTTTTTATGAATCAATGACATTGATGTTTCAACGTGAAGTTGCCAAACGGATTACAGCTAAACCTCAATCTAATCATTATGGACGTCTTAGTGTCTTAACTGGTTGGCGTACCACTGCTAAAATTGCTTTTGATGTCCCCCCTCAAGCCTTCATACCAATACCTAAAGTAACGTCTTCCGTTGTTCATATTATTCCGCGAACACAACCTCTTGCCTGCTCTGCACAAAAACTAAGCCTCGTCACAAAAACCGCCTTTGGGCAAAGACGAAAAATGCTTCGTCAAAATCTCAAAATACTTGGAGGTGAAGAGCTATTAGAAAAAGCTGGAATTGATGGAACGCGCCGTGCTGAAACGCTCTCGATTTCTGAATTTGTAACTTTAGCGCATCTAGTGCTCTAAAAAATGCACTTTGTGTTATAAAACCTTTTTTAATCACAATATTTATCGATTTTTTCAGCAATAAGCCCATCAACAAAAGAACCAAGATAAGAACAACGCTCACGTTTTACGGTTTCAGCTAAATAAATTGATTTAATAAAAGATAAAGACTGATCTAAATCTTCGTTAATCACAACATAATCATAAGAAAGCCAATGCTTTAACTCCGTTCGTGCATTTTCCAATCGCAAATTGACAGTATCTTGACTATCTTCTGCTCGACGATGTAAACGCGAAACAAGCTCTTTCATTGATGGTGGAAGAATAAAAACAGATACAGTGTCTCCTAGCATCTTTTTTTGCAGCTGCTCGGTACCTTGATAATCAATATCAAATAACATATCTTGGCCAGCATTCAATGCGCTTTCAACAGTTTCACGTAAAGTGCCATAATAATTTCCGTGAACTTCTGCCCACTCAATAAATTCATCCCTATCACGCTTATATTCAAACTCTTCCTTTGAAATAAAGTAATAATGCAGCCCATCTACTTCACTAGGACGCCTTTTCCTTGTGGTCATACTTACGGAAAGCTCTAATTGTCCCTCTTTTAGAAGTAATCGAGAAATTGTTGATTTACCAGCACCTGAAGGCGAAGAAAGAATAAATAAAAAACCGCGGCGTTGATTTATTTTTATAGCACTCAATTTACTTTCAAAGACTGTCATTACACCACTCTACTTTGTTCATAAATGTTTCTCCAAAATTTGAATTATACATTATCTCAACCTCTCCCCTAATCAATGTGTTTTCTTAGCAATTCTCAATGTTATTTTGCTCTTTTTTGAGATAAGGTATTAGCAGTATATTCACTTTTTTCTTAAATATTTTTATCCATACGCCAACCCACTTGTGACAGACAAGAAAATGATTTTTTATCATTCTCATAAAAAATTTAAATAGAAAAATTTTACTATATTTGGGATTCTCATTTACGATGCAAAAAGATGTGTTATCACTATAAATTCAATGTTTTGCCTTTAATTCTCGCCACTTGCGAACATTCATATTATGTTCCTCTAAAGTTCGAGAAAAAACATGCCCTCCTGAACCATCAGCAACAAAATAAAGTGCATCACTGCTTGGTGGATGTGCCACCGCTTTTAAAGAATCTCGACCTGGATTTGCAATAGCCGTTGGGGGCAAACCATTAATTTTATAAGTATTATATGGTGTTTCCTTCTCAAGATCTGAACGATAAATTGCACGACCGGATGGTTTTCCTTTTCCTCCGAAGAGACCATAAATTACTGTTGGATCCGATTGAAGACGCATATGCTTTGTAAGGCGGTTATAAAATACCGCAGCAACCATTGGTCTTTCTGCTGCAATTCCCGTTTCTTTCTCAACAATTGAGGCTAATATAACAAATTCATCAATTGATTTAATGGGTAAATCAGGTGAACGCGTAGCCCATATAGCATGAATTAATTTTGTCTGTCCTTCACGCAACCTGTTTACAATCTCTTTACGCGTTGTTCCCCGAATAAAACGAACAGTATCCGTCATTAAATAACCTTCTGGAGGCAAAATTTTTGGAAGGTCTCCAATCAAAATTTCATTCGCAGCTAATCGATCGAAAACTTGCTGAACCGTTAAACCTTCAGGTACTGTAAATGTATACTCTATAGATTTTCCTTTCACAAGAATATCCATAATATCCTGCATCGAAGCATGAGCTGGAATTAAATATTCACCAGCCTTCAGATGCGTTGTTTTTTGGTGATAACCAACCCCATAAACAAAAATATCTGATGATCGAATGAAACCACGTTTTTCTAGCAATGAAGCAATTTCACGAATTCCGGTACCAGGATGGATAAGAACAATTTGTTCTTCCTCAATTTTTCCCTTTTCTTCAAAAATACTTTTTCCAATATAAAGAGGAATACTTATGGCAAAAAGAATAATCACAATCAGCATAAGAAAAAAATGACCGAGAATGACCAACGGATTACGGACGATAGATGATTTCTTTCGTTTTTTATGTATTAACATGTCATAACTATCTGCTAAATGATTCGAAGAGGAATCACTTACGTCCTTTAATGATTTTCCATTTTTCACATCGGACATAACCCCTCAATAGCGATTAAGGATAATATTATAATTTCTTATTCACCTTATAATAAAGTAGAAAACTCAAAAGCAAAAATTAAATAAAAATACTTATTATCCCCTAAAACGTCGCATCACCAACGATGCATTTGTCCCACCAAATCCAAAAGAATTAGAAAGAATCGTATCAATCTTTCGTTCACGCGGTTTGTGTGGTACAAGATCGATTTTCGTTTCAATCGATGGATTGTCAAGATTAAGTGTCGCTGGGGCTATATTATCCCGTATAGCTAAAATAGAAAAAATAGCCTCAGCAGCACCGGCTGCACCAAGTAAATGCCCGATAGATGATTTCGTTGATGACATAGAAACTTGTGGTGCATAACTCCCTAAAACACGCTCAACAGCCGCTAGCTCTATGGAATCAGCCATCGTAGATGTACCATGAGCATTAATATAATCAAGTTCACTTACATTCACTTGTGCACGCTTAAGAGCAGCTATCATACTACGCTGAGCCCCTTCACCACTTTCTGAAGGCGCTGTAATGTGGTAAGCGTCACCAGATAAACCATAGCCAATAACCTCAGCATAAATACGCGCTCCTCGTTTTTTGGCATGTTCCAGCTCTTCTAAAACAACAACAGCTGCTCCTTCCCCCATCACAAAACCATCACGATCAGTATCATAAGGACGTGACGCCCGTTCAGGATCATCATTGCGACAAGTGGAAAGAGCTCTACAAGCTGCAAAACCTGCAAGAGATATCCGATTTATCGGAGATTCAGTCCCCCCTGCCACCATGACATCTGCATCACCAAACATAATCAAACGTACCGCATCACCAATCGCATGCGCCCCTGTTGAACAAGCCGTTACAACAGAATGATTAGGCCCCCGTAAACCATATTGAATAGACACATAACCAGAAGCAAGATTAATCAAACGACCTGGAATAAAAAAAGGAGAAACACGACGTGGGCCCTTATCACGAAGCGTATAACCAGCTTCAACAATACCCTCAACTCCCCCAATTCCCGAACCAATTAACACGCCTGTACAAATCTGATCTTCATCACTCTTAGGAAACCATTCGGCATCTGCAAGCGCTTGGTTAGCAGCAGCCATTGCATAAACAATAAATGCATCAACTTTACGTTGCTCTTTAGGTTCCATATACAAATCAGCATTATAAGTCCCCTCTGTTCCATCCCCTAAGGGGATACGCGCAGCAATCTGGCATGGCAAATCTGACACATCAAACTCTGTGATACGTCGGACACCACTTCTTCCTTCAAGAAGTCGTTTCCAACTATATTCAGTATTACCAGCTAATGGAGATACCAACCCTAAACCAGTAACAACAACACGTCTCATAACTTCTAACCTTGAACTAAACTTCACCTCTCAAAGCTCTCTTTTCAAAAGAGCTCCGAAGAATATAGGCAAAAGCAATTCATGCCTTTGCCCTTTAGTAATCACGCAGAAGCTTTATCAATGAACTTGACTGCATCGCCAACTGTGAAAATCGTTTCAGCAGCTTCATCTGGAATTTCTACCCCAAACTCTTCTTCAAAAGCCATAACGAGTTCAACCGTATCAAGGCTATCAGCCCCTAGATCATCGATAAAGCTTGCATTTTCTACAACTTTATCAGCATTAACCCCAAGATGTTCCACGATAATTTTCTTAACGCGCTCTACTGTATCACTCATGTTGAAATCCTCGAATTTATATTTTCCTATAATTTGGTTAACTATATCGGTTCATCTAATCAAGCAATAGATGCATTACTTTAAAAGATTTTAGTAATGATTTAAAACATCCTGTGGATATCCCCTACAAAATGAACCAATCTGACATTCCGACATCAATTGATCAACGACCATATTAAAGAAATAGATGCATCTATCCATTTCAATCGTTACTATCTAAAATAATACAACTCATAAATCAATGTGGAATAAAATAAATACTCAAATCATTGCCATTCCACCATTGATATGGAGTGTTTGACCTGTCATATAGGCTGCTTCATCGCTTGCTAAATAAACAGCAGCAGCGGCTATTTCTTGCCCACTTCCCATACGCTTCACCGGAATCGCAGCCATAATGGCTTCTTTTTGCTTTTCATTAAGCTTGTCTGTCATTGCGGATTTAATAAATCCTGGAGCAATACAATTGACCGTGATGTTTCGCGAAGCAATTTCTTGTGCCAATGCTTTAGAAAAACCTATCAAGCCTGCTTTTGCAGCACAATAATTCGTTTGTCCAGGGTTTCCCACAACACCAACAACAGATGTAATGTTAATAATCCTTCCATAACGGCGGCGCATCATAGAATGTATTAATTCACGCGTCAAAAGAGAAGCAGCTGTTAGGTTAACTTCTAAAACATCATCCCAGTCTTTATCTTGCATACGCACAAAAAGACCATCCCTAGTGATTCCCGCATTGTTAACCAAAATATCGACGCCATCCATTTCTCTTTCTGCAACTTCAGCCAATTGTTTAATCGATTGGCGTTCAGAAAGATTAGCGGGAAATACAAAAACATTCTGCCCTAATTCTGCCGCCACTTCTCTAAGCTTTTCTTCGCGTGTTCCATGAAGTCCAACAATGGCTCCTTGTGCATGAAAGCAGCGTGCAATTGCCTCACCAATTCCTCCCGAAGCCCCCGTTACAAGAGCTTTACGTCCTGTTAATCTAAACATTTTTTAACTCCTTATAGATTAAACGCCGAGCATACCTAGCGCTGATTCTATTTCATCAACTGTTCCAATGGTTACCCCCTTTATATCTTTGTTAATACGACGCGTTAAACCTGTTAATACTTTTCCAGAACCAACTTCAAAAAGCGTATCAACTCCATTAGCAGCGATCCATTCTATTGTTTCACGCCATCGCACCCTCCCAGTCACTTGTTGGACAAGAAGAGTAGTAATACGCTCTGGATTGCTCTCAGGTGCAACAGAAACATTGGCAATCAAAGGAACAATAGGGGACATTTTGTTAACAGTCAAAAGTGCTTTCTTCATGGCATCAGCAGCAGGTTGCATTAAAGATGAATGAAAAGGTGCAGAAACAGGAAGAAGAAGTGCACGTTTTGCACCTTTTTTTGATGCAATCTCTACCGCTGCCTCAACTGCTTTTGCTTTACCGGAAATAACAATTTGCCCACCACCATTATCATTAGCAATCTGACATAGTCCTTCTCCAGAAACAGTTTCACAAATTTCTTCCACAATGTGCTCTTCTAAACCAATTAATGCAGCCATAGAACCTTCACCAACCGCGACAGCAGCCTGCATAGCATTGCCACGAATACGCAAAAGTCTTGCCGTATCTGTGAGAGTAAATGTACCAACAGCACAAAGAGCCGAATATTCGCCTAAAGAATGACCAGCAACAAACCTTACCTTTTCTTCTATACGAAGCCCTAATTGTTTCATCACACGAATGACAGCCATAGATACAGCCATTAATGCCGGTTGTGCATTTGCTGTTAACGTTAAAACATCTGCAGGTCCTTCAAAAATGATCTTTGATAATTTCTCACCCAAAGCATCATCAACTTCCTCGAAAACCATCCGTGCGACAATAAATTGCTCTGCAAGCGCTTTCCCCATACCAACAAGTTGACTCCCCTGCCCTGGAAAAATAAAAGCTGCACCCATTTATCAACTCCTAAAACTGTACAATTAAATTATTTTCTTTTGACCTTATTCATCCGCACAAATCAAGATAAAGCCCTTTATTTAAAACGAATACCACACTTAAAATTATATTTTAAAGGCGGAATTTGATATAAAAACTTAGGGAAATAGGGTGCTATAAACTGAATAACACCGAAACTTATGAGACTTCCTAAAAGTGCACCTGCTAAAATATCAAAGGGATAATGTACACCCACAAAGATGCGCGCCCAACAGATTAAGCATAAAAACACTACGGCAAATTTAAAAGTAACTTTGTATCGGTAAAAATAAAAGTTAGCTGCATAAGATGCAATGGTCAAGGCATGATTACTAGGAAAAGAAGCTGTTGCACGATGTTGAATAAGCGGTGTCGTCAGCCCTACCACGAATGGGCGAGGATGAAAATAAAAAAGAGAAATGAGATAACCTATGAAAAGAGATGCACAAATACTCATGCAAATGCTTAGCACAACACACCGTTCCCTCTCCCCACCACAAAACCACAACGCACAAAGATGGAGAGGAATAATATAAATTAAAAACTTTGCACAAAAAATACTAAACAAAACTACAATCGACCAAGCTTGATGATTGCCGACAAACATTTCAAAGAGTGTAACATCAATCTGGTTTAAAAAGTCCATTTTTCCCTCCTTTGCCTTTATATTACAGTATTATCTTTTTGTAGAAGAAGGAAATATATTAAGATTTAACAAATCAATTTTTTTATGTGCATAAACTTGCTATTTTAAAAGATAACCTGTAGATATGAAATATTCGTTGCCGGCACTTTAGCTGGAGGTTGAACGGAGGGCTGTAAAATATCAGTAGGAAATACAATGTTTCCGGCCTCCCGTATCTCCGCTCTGAGATGTCTCGAATTGTAAACGCGTCCTTTCTTCTTTGGATTTCCAAAAAAGACAAGTCGCAGAGGCTTTGCGCTAAAACCGGTGAAATTTAATTGAAGAAAGGCAAAACAATGGCTCTTTATGAACATATGTTCCTTGCCCGACAAGACATTGCACCGCAGCAAGTTGATGAACTTTTGAGTCTCTACAAAGGTGTCATTGAAGCGCATGGTGGAAAAGTTGGGCGTATAGAAAATTGGGGACTTCGTCCTCTTGCTTACCGTATTCGTAAAAACCGTAAAGCTTATTATGTCTTAGTCAATATTGATGCACCAGCTTCAGCAATTGCTGAAGTGGAGCGTCAGATGCGCATCAATGAGGATATTTTGCGTTATATGACCATTCGCGTAGAAAAACACGAAAAAGAAAAATCTGCTATGCTCTCACACCTTGATCGCAATAGTCACATTGGACATGATGAAGAGCGTCCTCGTTTTCCACGTCGTCAACGTGAAAATACTATAGAAGGGGTAGAATGATGACTGATACTAATCAAAACTCTGCACGTCGCCCCTTTCATCGTCGTCGTAAAACATGTCCTTTTTCAGCGACCAATGCTCCCAAAATTGATTATAAAGACATCAAGTTGTTACAACGTTATATTTCCGAACGTGGGAAAATTGTTCCTTCACGGATTACTGCTGTTAGTCAGAAAAAACAGCGTGAATTAGCTAATGCTATCAAACGTGCTCGCTTTTTAGGCTTACTTCCGTACGTTATAAAGTAAGCAATCAATACACTATGCAACTGGAGAGTTTCTCCAGTTGCATTTCTTATATGGTTAAAAAATAGCTTGTTGTATCCTATGTTAAGCTATTAAATGTCAAAGTTGGGGTATTGACACGCCTCTAACTGCAGAAAGCAGGACAGCAATAAATGAAAAAAAATCGTACTTATGAGATATTAACCGGTATTTTGGCAGGATTATTTGCTGTCGTGATAGGACTGGCAATCATCAGTGTTGCAAATATCGCGCCCTTTTTTTCTCTTCTTCTTGGCTGCTTTCTTTCATTGCCAATTTTTATTGTTGCGTTCGGTCAAGGAACATTAGCCAGTCTCATCGCCCTCATAAGTGCCACTGTTGTTCTTATCATAACCACTAATACCTATATTGCTCTTGGCTTTATGTTCTTATTTTTCCTTCCTGCTGTCTATGCTTCTTGGCTTCTTGGGCTTGCACGACCAGCGCAAAAAGAAAACGAACTGATATGGTATCCATTGTCATCGGTTATTTTTCATTTAACTAATTTTATCGCTCTTATAGCAACTTTCATTGGGCTCTATGTTCAAACACGTCCTTCCACACCCATCGTTGCAAAAAAAATCACCGAAAACATAGCACAAACTCTGCAACAAACACAGTCAATAAAAGAAGCCGATATACGCGCTTTTAATGAGCTTTTAATGACGCATACAGCAACTTTTACTGCTTTTTCTTTGACTATTTATAGTTTGGTTTTTCTCATTGGTAACCTTTACTTTTCCATGATAGCAGCACAACATATGAAATGGCTGAAAAGACCCCGTGATGATTGGAGCCAAACTCTCCGCCTTCCAATTTCTGGAATTATTATTTTTATTATTGTTTGCATAGCATCGATGGTTGAGCTGAGCGCTTCTCTTAACTTGAGTACCCGTGTCTTTAGTACTGCATACATTGTCATCATATTAATTAGCGGTCTAGCATATCTTCACAATATTACAAAAGGGGTAAACGGTCGGATTATTATACTTTCTCTTGTTTATATTGCTATTTTAACAGTCGTTTTTACTCCACCTATTGTTTTCATGATGCTTTTGATGGGAATTTGGGCTGCTATTCAATACAATTTTCAATCACGCAAAAAACTCCACTAAATTTATT
The DNA here is from genome assembly GCF_042197145.1 of Bartonella sp. AA56HLJMS. Taxonomy (NCBI): domain Bacteria; kingdom Pseudomonadati; phylum Pseudomonadota; class Alphaproteobacteria; order Hyphomicrobiales; family Bartonellaceae; genus Bartonella; species Bartonella sp. AA56HLJMS. Next base: position 87,720 of record NZ_JBHIRL010000002.1, read on the forward strand.
TGTTCGAAAGGAAAAACTATGGATATTATTTTACTTGAGCGCATTCCTCGTCTTGGTCAGATGGGTGATATTGTCTCAGTTAAAGATGGTTATGCGCGTAATTTTCTCTTGCCTCAAGGTAAAGCTTTACGCGCAAATGAAGCTAATAAAAAACACTTTGAGATGCAACGTGCACAACTTGAAGCACGTAATCTTGAACGCAAAAGCGAAGCGCAAAAAATTGCTGAAAAACTTGATAGACAATCATTCATTGTTGTTCGTTCTGCTGGTGAAACAGGACAACTTTATGGTTCTGTGTCAACACGTGATATTGCTGAAATGATAACAGATGAAGGCTTTTCTATTGGGAGAAATCAAATCGAACTTAATCATCCAATAAAAATGATCGGTCTTCACACTATCACTCTTAGTTTACATCCAGAGGTTCAAATTTCTGTGATTATTAATGTTGCGCGTTCTACTAGTGAAGCACAACGCCAAGCAGAAGGTGAAACTCTCACTTCGGCTAAAGAAATATATAATATTCAAGAAGAATTATTAGAAGAAAGTCAGGAAGAATTATTGGCAGAAGAAATTAATGACAACGATATAAACAGTTCTCATCAAGAAGCTTAATTTCTATTTTTTCTTTCTGTTTTATATTTTTTATTCCATTTTAAATATCGATCATAAAATACTCACACTTTAAAAGTGAGTATTTTATGGCTATCGTACATAAAGAACCTAATTTTTATGAAAGAATTAGAAATATACTATTTAAAGGCATTACATGCCGAGAATGGTAGTATCACTAAGAGGAAATGTCTTTTGTTTTCCAGCATATAAAGTAAAAATAATTTAAAGTTCTACCCTTAAGACTAAAGTTTGTATGAGCGTTAATTTGATTATATCCTCACATGATCTGAAATAATTTCAGTTATAAAAAATAATTCTACTTACACAGATATTGGAATTTTAAGGTTAAGTAACTTAAAAATACTTAAATTTAGAGTAGCAAAACTTCCACTTTAAAATCACATATTATAAAATAAAATAGATAGACGTTATATAAATAATACACAAATGATAAATGAGGAACGAAAAGAGAGTTTTAAAAAATTATATAATTTTAACTTAAAATGAAGGTTTGTAGCTCTATTCTTTTAATTATACGATTTTCAATTTATCGCCTAAAGTAGCTAGACTTAGAATTTTAGTGGAAAAATATTATGGAAGAAACTAACGTTGTTAATGTCAGCTCTTCAAAGAAAGAGGATTCTCCTTCTTTTCGGCAACTTCCGCATAATATTGAAGCTGAACAGGCATTGCTTGGTGCCATCTTTATCAACAATGATTCTCTTGACCGCGTTTCAGATTTTCTAAAACCAGAACATTTTTTTGAACCATTGCATCAAAAAATTTATCATGTTTTATCTCACCTTATTAAAACAGGAAAACGTGTAGATCCAGTTACAATCAAGCCCTATATCCAAATGGAAGAAAAAATTGGAGATATTACTGTATACCAATATGTTGTTCGCTTAGCCACAGAGGCAGTCACTATTATTAACGCTGAAGATTATGGACGCGTCATTTACGATCTTTTTATCCGACGGTCTTTGATTAACCTTGGAACTCAAGTTGTCAATACAGCCTTTGATGCTCCTGTAGAACTCACGCCTACCCAACAAATTGAAACTGTTGAAAATCAGTTATTTGAGCTAGCAGAAAAAGGGAAATATGGAGGTGGATTTGAAAATTTTAATGAGGCTATTAAAAAAGCTATCGATATGGCAAGTGCTGCGAAAAAGCGCTCTTCACAATTATCAGGGATAGCCACCCATATTAAAACACTTGATGAAAAAATGGGAGGATTACAAGCATCTGACTTAATTATCCTTGCGGGCCGCCCTGGTATGGGTAAAACCTCACTGGCTACCAATATTGCCTTTAATATTGCTAATGCTTATAATCGTAATGCCAATATCCAAGAAAATGAAGGCGGCATTGTGGGATTCTTCTCACTTGAGATGTCATCCGAACAGCTTGCAACCCGTATTATTTCTGAACAAACAGAAGTCTCTTCTTCTGATATTCGGCGTGGCAATATTTCAGATGAACAATTTTCAAAAATTATTCGTGCGGTGAACCAACTACAAAAGGCACCACTTTATATTGATCAAACTGGGGGAATATCAATTACGCAATTAGCTGCTCGTGCGCGGCGTCTCAAGCGGCAACATGGTTTAGATATCTTGTTTATTGACTATATCCAACTCATGACAAGCAGTTCAAAGCGTTCATCAGAAAATCGTGTTCAAGAGATCACAGAAATTACCACAGGATTAAAAGCATTAGCGAAAGAATTGAATATTCCTATTATCGCTCTCTCTCAACTTTCACGTCAAGTAGAAAATAGAACAGATAAACGTCCACAGCTCTCAGATTTACGTGAATCTGGTTCAATTGAGCAAGATGCCGATATCGTTCTGTTTGTCTATCGCGAAGAATATTATCTCAAAAATGAAGAACCAAAACTAGGTAGCTTGGAACATACGAAATGGCAAGAAATAATGGATAAAGCTTTTGGAAAAGCTGACGTTATTATTGCAAAACAGCGCCATGGGCCGACAGGAATCGTGCCCCTTGCCTTTCAATCTGATTTCACACGCTTTAGTGATCTGGCCGATAGCAATTACCTTCCAGAGCAAATTGGTTAAATCGACATGGCGCGTAATCGTATTCAATTTATCTGTCAAAATTGTGAAACCATCCTTCTCATTAAAAAATGTAGTTCTTATCAAGAATGATAATTTCTTACAAAGAATCATTTTTCAATGATTCTAGCCGCCGTTATTTGCTATTTAATAACATTCTTCTTGCATGAAATGATAACACATCTCTTAATGTTGTAAGTGGGGTACATATATTAAAATCCATAGCTAATCTAAATCTTTCTATATTGTTCCTTCTTTTAAAAAACTCCTTCTCACAAGACACTCATTTTCTTGTTTTTAAATTCAAAAATAATTGCTGCTGTTGTGCAAGGCTGACTATTATGTAGAATATCAGAAACTTTCCTCTTTATAGGACAACCTCTAACCTTTTAACAAAAATATTTTCTAATCTATCTGAAAAATTACCCTAATTACCGCAATATAAAAAACAAGCAGTGTTTTAAATAATACAGCACAGAGAAAATTCTACAACATGCAAAATATTCTTGATATAAAATTGCATAAAAACTGATATCTAACAAAAGGAAAGTGTATAATTATGCTAGAAAAAAAAGAAGACTGCGATAGTAGATTTGACAGTCTTGATGACGCTATCAAAAGAGTTGTTGATATAGCAAGTGCTGCAAAAAAACGCTCTTCGCAAATATCAGGGATAGCGACTCATATTCAAACACTTGATGAAAAAATGGGAGGATTACAACCATCCGACTTAATTATCCTTGCGGGACGCCCTGGTATGGGTAAAACTTCACTTGCTACCAATATTGCCTTTAATATTGCCAACGCTTATAATTATAATGGTAATATCCAAGAAAATGAAGGCGGCATTGTGGGATTCTTCTCACTTGAAATGTCCTCAGAGCAGCTTGCAACACGTATTATTTCTGAACAAACGGAAGTCTCTTCTTCTGATATTCGACGTGGTCATATTTCAGATGAACAATTTTCAAAAATTATTCGTACGGTAAATCATCTCCAAAAGGCACCCCTTTATATTGATCAAACTGGAGGAATATCAGTTTCACAACTGGCTGCCCGTGCTCGACGTCTCAAGCAAAAACATGGTTTGGATGTCTTAATTATTGATTATATCCAACTCATGACAAGTGATTTAAAATACACATCTGAATATCGTATTCAAGAAATCACTGCAGAATTAAAAGCCTTAGCGAAAGAATTAAATATCCCTATTATTGCTCTTTCACAACTTTCACATCAAGTTGAAAACAGAACAGATAAACGCCCAAAACTTTCAGATTTAGGTGGATTTGGTTCTATTGAGCAAGATGCCGATATCGTTTTATTTGTCTATCGTGAAGAATATTACCTCAAAAATGAAGAACCAAAGTTCGGTAGCCTTGAACATATGAAATGGCAAGAAATAATGGATAAAGTTTTTGGAAAAGCTAACGTTATTATTGCAAAACAGCGCTATGGGCCGACAGGAATCGTGCCCCTTGCCTTTCAATCTGATTTCACACGCTTTAGTGATCTGGCCGATAGCAATTACCTTCCAGAGCAAATTGGTTAAATCGACATGGCACGCAACCGTATTCAATTTATCTGTCAAAATTGTGGAACTGTTCATTCTCGTTGGGCAGGAAAATGTAGCGCTTGTGGGGAATGGAATTCCCTTATCGAAGAAACTATAAATAGCGGCATAGGAAGTGGTCCTAAGCAGAATGCTCGTAAAGGACGCATTGTCACACTCACATCTCTTTCTGGAAATATTGAAGATGCTCCACGTATTCATTCTGGTATTGCTGAACTTGATCGTGTTACCGGTGGGGGCTTTGTCCGTGGATCGGCACTCCTTGTTGGAGGTGATCCGGGTATTGGTAAATCGACATTGCTTACACAAACAGCTGCTGCTTTATCACGTAAAGGATATAATGTCATCTATGTTTCAGGTGAAGAGGCTATTGCGCAAATTTGTCTGCGCGCACAAAGGCTTGAAGCTAACAATACAGAAGTGAAACTTGCTGCTGAAACCAATGTTGAAGATATCCTGGCAACCTTAAGCGAACATAAAAACCTTGATATGGTGATTATCGATTCGATTCAAACCCTATGGTCAGATACAGCAGATTCAGCACCTGGCACTGTCACACAAGTACGTATCGGTGCTCAGGCAATGATCCGCTTTGCCAAGAAAACAGGAGCCGCCGTTGTTCTTGTTGGGCATGTTACAAAAGATGGACAAATTGCTGGTCCTCGAGTCGTTGAACATATGGTTGATGGCGTTCTCTATTTTGAGGGTGAAGGAGGACATCATTATCGCATTCTTAGAACTGTAAAAAATCGCTTCGGACCAACAGATGAAATTGGTGTCTTTGAAATGTCTGATAAAGGATTACGCGAAGTGATAAATCCATCCGAATTATTTTTAGGGGAACGTAATGAAAAAGCACCAGGCGCTGCTGTTTTTGCAGGAATGGAAGGGACACGCCCGATACTCGTAGAAATTCAAGCGCTTGTTGCTCCTTCTTCCCTTGGGACACCAAGACGTGCGGTTGTCGGATGGGATGGAAATCGCCTTTCTATGATTCTTGCCGTTTTAGAAGCCCATTGTGGCATTCGTTTTGGACAGCATGATGTCTATCTGAACGTAGCAGGTGGATATCGCATATCAGAACCCGCTGCTGATTTAGCTGTAGCCGCTGCTTTGGTATCTTCTCTTGCCAATATCGCATTGCCAACGGATTATGTATATTTTGGTGAAGTCAGTCTTTCAGGAGCTACCCGCGCTGTTGCACATTCAGCACAGCGCATCAATGAAGCAAAAAAACTCGGCTTTCAAGGAGCCTTTCACCCCACAACAACAACCGAAATGATGAAGTCGCTCAACTTTCAACAAAAAACTTTCTCCGACCTTCCCGAACTCGTTGCTACTCTTACCGTAAGTAAAAAATGATCTGCACCACAGATATGATAATATAGAAAAAACTATATAAAATACAAAAGATCCTTGCTATAAGAACAAAAAATGGCATAACAAAAAATATATTTGCACACAGACTTAAAAGAACACAACTTTATGTATAAGGAACAAACAAATGATCATAACAATCCTTGATGGAATTGTCGTAGTAATCATCCTGTTGTCCGCTTTTCTTGCTATGCTTCGAGGATTTTCACGTGAAGTGTTATCGTTGATTTCTTGGGCAGTTGCAGCTGTTACGACACTGTTTTTATTCAAACCTGTCTTACCTTTCTTTGAACAATATCTCTCTAATAAAATGATTGCATTGATCACAACATTGGTCACAATTTTTATTATTGTTCTCATTATTACTTCAATTATTACAATGAAGATCTCTGATTTTATTATTGATAGTCGAATTGGTATCCTTGACCGTGCTATTGGTTTTATTTTTGGAGCACTTCGTGGTTTACTTATCATGGTCATCGGTATGTTGCTGCTTAATGCACTGATTAAACCCGAGCTTCAAGCGAATTGGTTAAAAAATGCAAAAACAAGGCCTATTTTAGATTCATTGGGACAAAAAGTTTGGGAAATACTCCCCAAAGATATTGGATCTGTTCTCGAAAAGACGGAAAATTTGTTTAAAGACAGCAATAAACATACGTATGAGTAACACTCTCATGAAAAGATAATTTTCAAAAAATAGAGAATAGTTTTTCATGAGGAAAGAGAACTAAATGATGTAAAATGTGATATTAATGATTCCTCCATATCACAACTGAAAGAATATGATGATAAAAAGCGATGTTTTCTGTCAAGAATTTTCATTAGATGATGATACCCTTCATGAAGAATGTGGAGTTTTTGGTATTCTTGGGCATGAAGATGCCGCAACATTAACAGCTCTTGGACTCCACGCACTTCAGCATCGTGGGCAAGAAGCAGCTGGGATTGTTTCTTACCATAATAAAATATTTCATCAAGAAAAGCATTTAGGTCTTGTTGGAGATCACTATACAAACCCTGCAACACTTGCGCGCTTACCAGGAAATCGTGCTATTGGACATACCCGTTATTCAACAACTGGAGAAGTGGCATTACGCAATGTTCAACCCCTTTTTGCTGAATTGAAAGTTGGAGGTATTGCTATTGCGCATAATGGTAATCTTACCAATGGTCTCACATTACGCCGTGAACTCATCGCTTCTGGTGCTATCTGTCAATCAACGTCGGATTCAGAAGTTTTTCTCCATCTTATTGCCCGCTCACGTTATGAGTCGTCCTCTGATCGTTTTGTTGATGCGATTCGGCAAGTAGAAGGTGGGTATGCTATGTTAGCGCTCACACGTACAAAACTTATTGCGGCACGCGATCCAACAGGAATTAGACCTCTCGTGATGGGGGAACTTGATGGTAAGCCTATCTTTTGTTCTGAAACTTGTGCTCTTGATATTATTGGAGCAAAATATGTCCGTGATGTTAAAAATGGAGAAATCATCATATGTGAAATACAAAAAAATGGGGAAATTACAAAAAAAATTATAAAACCAGAAAATACACAACCAGAAAAACTTTGCTTGTTTGAATATGTTTATTTTGCCCGCCCAGACTCAATCGTTGGAGGGCGTAGTGTTTATACAACACGCAAAAATATGGGAATCCGTTTAGCACAGGAAGCCCCTTGTGAGGGTGATGTTGTGGTTCCTGTTCCTGATGGAGGAACGCCTGCTGCAATTGGCTATGCACAAGAAATTGGAATTCCCTTCGAGCTTGGCATTATTCGTAATCACTATGTTGGCCGCACTTTTATCGAACCAACACAACAAATTCGCGCTTTTGGCGTCAAGTTAAAACATTCGGCAAACCGTCCTGTGATTGAAGGAAAACGTGTTATTCTGGTTGATGACTCTATTGTGCGTGGGACAACATCCCTTAAAATTGTACGAATGCTTCGCGATGCAGGAGCAAAAGAAGTTCATATGCGCATTTCTAGCCCTATGATTTTTTATCCTGACTTTTATGGTATTGATACACCTAAAGCTGAAAACCTTTTAGCAAATCAATATCCAGATTTAAAATCTATGTGTGATTTTATTGGAGCGGATTCATTAGAATTTCTTTCAACGGATGGATTATATCTTGCTGTAGCAGGGGAAAAACGGAATAACGCCAATCCACAATTTACTGACCATTATTTTACTGGATATTATCCTACGCATCTGGTTGATCAAGAAAATCTCTCCAAAATTCATCAATCATCTGTTCTTAAAACAAGAGATTAATGATGACAAAACGTGACTTTAGTCTCCATGGGCGTGTTGCACTTGTTACTGGCGCATCAAGAGGGATTGGCTATCATTTGGCACTCGAGCTTGCTGCACGCGGCGCTCATATTATTGCTCTTGCACGAACAGTCAGTGGACTTACTGAATTAGATAATCAAATCCGAGAAAAAGGGGCTCATACAACCCTTGTTCCCCTTGACTTGCATCATATGGAAAACATCGATACCCTTGCTATCTCAATTGCCAAACGTTGGAAAAAACTTGATATTATCGTTGCAAACGCAGGAATTCTTGGAACACTCTCACCAATAGCGCATATAGAAAACACGGTATTTGAAGATGTTTTTCAAATAAATCTTTTCAGCCAATGGCGCTTAATGAAAGCCGTTGAGCCTTTATTACGTGAATCTGATGCTGGACGAGCCATCCTGTTATCCTCAAGCGTTGCGCATGCTGCGCGCCCTTTCTGGGGAGCTTATGCAGCCTCTAAAGCGGCTTTAGAGGTGATTGCCCGCTGTTGGGCAGAAGAACTCAAACAAACCCCTATTAAGATTAATTGTGTCAACCCTGGTGGCACACGCACTGCCATGCGCGCTGAAGCTATGCCCGGTGAAGATCCACAAACTCTCCCTTCACCACAAGAGGTTGCAAAAAAGATAGTCCATTTGTTATCACCTGATTTAAAGGAAACTGGAAAACTCTTTAATGTCCATAAAAATCGGTTTGTAGATTATCATGTACCTGATTGATCATAATATGAGAAGTAAATCGTTTGACTCTCTCTTTTTCCTGTGCTTTTCGACAGAAGAATGAAGCACTTTATAATTCTTGGATAGCTTTAGCATCAGCCTTTTTCTCTTCTAAAGTAGCACGTTTATTATAAGCGATAAAACTACAAGGGAGAAAAATCATATAGCTAACAGCTGTAATCAATAAAGTTTCCCATGTGTAAGTCGCAAGAAAACCGACATAAATAACAATGACCAACATGCACGGTATAACGATATCGCGCCTTAAATTTTGATCAATTGTTTTTGCATTCCATACCGGTAAACGACTAATCAAAAGAAAAGCAATAATTACAGTATAAAGACTAAAAAATAATGCCCACCCCCAATTGGGGACCAAACCAAGAGTGCCTAAATAGGTAGGCAATAAAAGTAATAATGCTCCTGCTGGTGCTGGAACACCAACAAAATAACTTCTCTGCCACTTAGGTATATTGGGGTTATCTAACATCACATTAAAACGTGCTAATCGCAAACAACAAGCAACACAATAAACAAGGGCAGCAACCCACCCAATGTGATTCGCTTGATTCAAGATAAAAGAATAAACAATGAGTGCAGGGGTAACACCAAAATTTATAACATCAGCAAGAGAATCCATCTGTGCCCCAAAAGATGAACTACCATCTATTAAACGGGCAATGCGACCATCAGCACCATCTAAAACTGCAGCCAAAAGCACCATTAAAATAGCAGCTTCATAACGATGTTCAAAAGCCAAACGAATGCTGCTCATCCCTGCACAAATTGCTAAAATAGTAATGATATTAGGAATAACATACCGCATTGATGTAGGTGAACGCCGCCGATTTGCAACATCATCATGCTGCCCCTCAGGATTGAATGAAGAAAATGGCGAAAAATTTTTCATTGTGAATCCTAATCGTATCTGAAGCCCGTTGTGGCACTCTTATCATCAAAAGAACCCAAAACTGTTTCTCCAGCAATTGCTGTCTGTCCAACTGCAACACGCAATTTCATTTCAGTTGGTATATAAACATCAAGGCGAGAACCAAAACGAATCAATCCAAATCGCTCACCAGTCATAACGGCATCGTTTTCTTTTGACCAGCAAACAATCCGGCGTGCAACCATTCCCGCTATTTGTACGACACCAATTTTACCATGTTTGCTATCAATTACCACCCCATTACGCTCATTAAACTGACTAGCTTTATCAAAGTCAGCATTGGTAAATCGACCTGGATGATAAACGATAGACTCTACTGTACCACTGATAGGAATACGATTAATATGGCATGAAAAAACATCCATAAAAATGGAAATACGAATCATTTCATCTTTCCCTAATCCTAATTCTTCAGGTGGAACACATGATTCCACAAATGAAATACGCCCATCTGCAGGCGACATAACCCAATTTGAATTCAAAGGGATCACACGATCTGGATCACGGAAAAAGTATACACACCACACCGTGAGAACGAGACCAAACCAAAACAACGGACTCCATATCCAACCAAGAATGAGCGAAATAACAAAAAACGCTACAATAAAAGGATAACCTTCTTTATGAACCGGTACAAAGCTATTATGGAAAGATTGCAGAATACTCATATAATTTCCTATTCATCGTAAACTTAAACAAGCAACAAAGCTTTTTGTTCCTCTTGTGTCTTTTTATGTATTTAATCAATCACTCCATATAAAGATATAGATTACATTTTGCTCTATTTATTTTTTACGATTAACAACACTCGTCTCATCTTCTTCACGCATTTTACGTAATTTTTCTTCCGCTTGCGATGCTTCAAGCTGCTTATTCCACATTGAAGCATAAAGACCTTTCTTGCGTAAAAGCTCTGTATGCGTCCCATTTTCAATAATACGACCACTTTTAAGAACTAAAATTTCATCCGCATTGATAACAGTAGAAAGACGGTGCGCAATAATCAATGTTGTACGTCCACGGCTTACAATATCCAATGCTTGTTGAATTTCCTGTTCCGTCGCCGTATCAAGAGCCGCCGTTGCTTCATCTAGAATAAGAAGTGGAGGAGCTTTTAAAAGTGTCCGTGCAATAGCCACGCGTTGTTTTTCACCACCTGATAATTTGAGACCTCGCTCTCCTACCATAGACTGAAAACCTTCCGGTAAAATTTCAATAAATTTTGATATTTGTGCCATTTCAGCAGCTTTGCGCATCTCTTCATCTGTAGCACTTGGACGCCCATAGCAAATATTATAGGCAATTGTATCATTAAATAACACCGTATCTTGTGGGACCATGCCAATCGCTTCACGCAAACTCTTTTGTGTTACGTCACGAATATCCTGCCCATCAATTGTGATAGATCCTGCATCAACATCATAAAACCGAAAAAGCAACCGAGAAATAGTAGATTTACCGGCACCCGATGGACCGACAATAGCGACTGTTTTTCCTCCAGGAACTTCAAAATCAATATCTCTGAGAATCTGACGTCTCGAATCATAGGAAAACTTTACCTGATGAAAACAAATGGTCCCATCGCTTATCTCTAACGGTTTAGCATCCGATTTATCAACGATCTCTTTCTGAACATCTAAAAGATCAAACATTGCTTCAATATCCGTTAAACCTTGTCGAATATCACGATACATTGAACCAATAAAATTTAGTGGAATGGAAAGTTGCATTAAAAGCGCATTAATAAAAACAAAATCTCCTAAAGTTTGTGTCTTATAAAAAACTTCATAAGCTGACATCAGCATCATGATCGTCATTCCAATACCAAAGATAAGAGTCTGACCAAAATTAAGCCAGCTTAAAGATGTCCAAATCTTTGTTGCGGCTTTTTCATAACCTACCATAGAAGCATCAAATCGATCGGCTTCTAGAGTTTCATTACCGAAATATTTGACCGTTTCAAAATTCAAAAGAGAATCAACAGCGCGAGTATTCGCCTCAGTATCCGCTGTATTCATTTTTTGCCGAATACGAATACGCCAATCACTCGCCTTAATGGTAAACAAAATATATAATCCAACCGTTACAACAACAATGAGAAGATAATGCCACCCATAACTTATATAAAATACCAGTGCCGTTAATATAAATTCTAAAACTGTTGGTACTGTACTAAGAATTGAAAATCTTACGATCGCTTCGATTCCTTTTGTTCCACGCTCAATCACACGAGAAAGCCCACCTGTTCGGCGTTCCAAATGAAATCGCAAGGATAACTCATGCATATGTACAAAGGTTTTATAAGCTAATTGACGAACAGCGTATTGACCAACAGTGGCAAACAGGGAATCGCGTAATTGATTTAATCCAGCCTGCATAATACGCGCGACATTGTATGCCAAAACAAGCATGATGGGAATAATCCAACTGGATGGGAACCATTCAGGTAGCTGAAAGCTTGAATCAAGCACATTCGTAGAATATTTAAATAAATACGGTACAGATATGAGAACGAGCTTAGCCAAAACAAGATAAAATATTGCCCATAGCACACGCATTTTTAGATCACGCCGCCCTACCGGCCACATATAGGGCCATAAATTGTAAAGTGTGTGCAGAGTCTTCCCTGTATCTGATGATACAGTTTTTGTCATTTCATTGCGTTTCATAAAGTCCTTACTTCTCTATCATCCGCACAAACAGGCAAAATACCCTCTGTGGTTATTTATAGATTCATCTCTTCATTACGGCTTCCAATAAGCTATACCTACCCGTTTTTTGAAGTTAGACTGTTTTTGAAAAGGGAACAAGAAATAATCCACTATACAATTTATTATTTTGATCTGTATTTTCATACCACTCTGCTGCAAATAAATTTTCAACTTTTACATGTTTTTTTTTCAATTCTGCCTGAAGCCATTTTTTTGTTTTACCAATCTCTTTAAGTCCATCATCAATAACTTCACCATTTTCTATTAAAATCGTCGATTTCTTTCCCTCTTCCTTTTTAATGACAGTGCAATCACCATTGATTTCCAAACGAACAAAAGCAGCTTCATGTAAGTGACACCCTTTAAGACGTAACATCGTAATGAGATCATTAATATTGATCCCTAAGTTCTTAATCTTATCCATTTGGAAAACTCCATCTAAAACTAATGTGACATTCCGCCCTGCAATAAGACGACGAAAAAAAACTGAATAGCGTGCAAAAAAATTAAAAGATGTAATCAAGGTTTGCCAGATGAATAAAACAAGCAATAATTGAAGGCTACTAATATTCTGATTATAAATAACGCCTCCAATAATACCTCCCATGACAAAATTACTGACCAAATCAACTGGTGTCATCTGACTAAGACTACCCCGCCCCGTCGTTCTTAAAATAAATAAGAAGGCAACAAGACCTACAGCTAGTTTAAGCGCGATATATCCATAATGATATAAAAATTCCATCATATTCTCCTTTTTTATGGAGCTGCTGGAATAGAGACATTAGTGCGCTTTAGTGTCGCTTTATTTCCCACACAGTTATGCGCTCACCACTCTGCGGATCCTTACTGTCTTTTAAAAGAACCCCCTCGGCTGCAAGCTCATCACGAATTGTATCCGCAGCTTCCCACTCTTTATTATGGATAAGTCTTAGTCTTTCGGCAATGCGCTGATCAATAAATTTTGTATCAATGAAAGTTTTTCTCATAAATAATGGGCAATCTATTTCTTTAATCCATTCTTGTCTTAACAGTCCTAATAAATTCATCCCATTCAGAAGAGCCAAAGCATTTCCTTCTTTATAAAATTTTCGCAAAAGAGTCAGTGCTTTTGGAGTATTAAGATCATCACTAAGTGCATCTATCAAAGTATCATCAACTACTTCATTGTTTTTCATCTCACTCTTTTTGCTGCGAAGCAATTCATACCAACGATACAGTTCGCTGCTCGATTGTATTAAACGCTGTGCTGTCCAATTTAATGGTTCACGATAATGTGTTTGCAACATCGAAAAACGCGCAGACAAACCAGCCCAATTTTGCTTCATTTCATCGGATAAAATACCATTAAACTCCAAAAAATTATTCTCTAAAACAGAACGAATAGTTATGAAATTGCCAAAGCTTTTCGACATCTTTTTACCTTCAACTTGTAAAAAGCCGTTATGCATCCAAAAATTAGCCATTCGCTCCGTCCCAAAAGCTGAACAACTTTGTGCAATCTCATTTTCATGATGAGGAAAAATTAAATCAAGTCCACCACCATGGATATCAAAAATATTGGCGGTCGGATCATCACAAGTTAAACCACCACCATAGGGCGCTAATAACTTTGCCATTGACATTGCAGAACATTCAATATGCCAACCTGGACGACCTAAAACAGGAATTCCGCCCGGTGATTTCCAACCTGGTTCTCCTTCCTCAGAAGGCTTCCATAAAACAAAATCCATCTCTTCCCTTTTATAAGCAGCAACATCAATACGTGCCCCCGCCCTCATTTCATCTAAAGAACGATTTGCAAATGCCCCATAATGGGGAGGATTTTTTATACTACTTACAGAAAATAATATATGATTTTCCGCTTTATAAGCGTGCCCCTTTTCAAGCAACCTTTCAATTAAAGAGCGCATCTCCTCTAAATGCTCGGTTGCGCGCGGCTGACTGGTTGGCAATAGACAACCAAGTGCTATTGTATCTTGTTGAAACTGAGAATATGTACGTTCTGTTAATTGACGAATAGCGTCATTCAGTGACAAGTTTGGATATTCGCAAGCTGCTCGTGCATTAATTTTATCATCAACATCTGTAATATTACGTGCATATAGAACATGCTCATTGCCATAAACATGACGCAATAAACGAAATAAAATATCAAAAACAATGACAGGGCGTGCATTTCCTATATGTGCATAATCATAAACTGTCGGTCCACAAACATAAAGACGTACTCTTGTCGCATCTATTGGTGTAAAATTTTCTTTTTTACGTGTTAGCGTATTATAAAATCGCAACTCTTTCATCATTGGCTCCATGAACGATACCACGCACCGCTCTTTTTAAATGTATCTTACCTCAAATTATCGCATTATGCGGTTTAGGCTAGAACTTTTATCTTATAGTAAATTTTTCTTATCATTTTCCCATTGTATTCACGGCTGTATCCATCATTGATCGTAAAAACAATCTATTTTATTTGATTAGACAAAAACATTCTGTAGATAGAGATTTTTTCTCTCCTTGAAGAAAACGAGCTTTAAAAAATTCTATAGGTGTTACACTATAAATTTATGTGAAAAATAGATTGCAGGAAGCAAATCTTAAATTTTTCACTACAAAAAACTCCGTCAGTATTTTCAATATTTCATTATGGTTTCCTTACTGTCTCTTACGCCCTATATTTTATAAGTAAGTGAGAATAATGTAACAATTAACCCTATTTTTTGACATCGTTTTCATGACACAATTATTTTATTTGTACAGAGTTTTATTCCAAGGAAAACAATAACAATAATGCGTAATAGATTGATGAACATCATTATTTTAATATTCATTGTAAGTTCAATGCCAACCTTTGCGCAACAATCTCCACCTTATGAGAAAAAATTACTCCGACTAGCGGAAATTTTGGGATCTCTGCATTCTCTTCAAAATCTTTGCGAGACTCCAACAAACCAATGGTATGACTACATGAACGCATTGATTGAAGCAGAAAAGCCTATCCCACAAAGACGTGCTTATTTTTATGAAGCGTTTAATGAAGCGTATCGTGCTTTCTCAGAAAATTATCATCATTGTACACAAGCAGCAATTGAAGCCAATCAAAGATACGTTGAGGAAGGAAGAACTTTATCCGAAAACCTCCTCATGCATTATAAATAATTAATCTATACAAAAAGTATCTTCTTCAATTTCAGCAATATAAACCATGTTCTCTCACAAATGAGGGGAGCTGTAAATCTACTCTGAAAATAGAGAAGTTTTTGAAAAATAATTCCTCGACACGTTTTTATTCTTGTGAGCATCTTTCCCCTGAACAAAATCGTTCTTTGGCTTCCTGCCCCCTCAGAGCTTGTTTATCAATAGGCTGGGTTCTTGTTGAACAGATTCTTCTTGGCTTCTCACCCATGTTATTACTTAAACTAAAAGTACTAAAGGCTTGACAAACAAGTCTAAAAATATTCACCATACACTTAAAAAAATACTTATGTGCCAAGGGAGCTAGCACGCCTTATATCACCGCTCTAAAAGATGGTATTTTACGGCATGCTTATAATTTTAATCTATTTACACCAAAGTTTCTATAAATTTAACAGGCTCTCCTTGTGAAGAAGTAACAATTTCACCTTCCCACATCACACGCATACCACGGATAATGGTCCCAACAGGCCAACCTTTAACTTTTTGACCATCATAAGGTGTCCAACCGGTACGCGAACCAATTAAGCTATTCGTAATAATTTCTTCTCGCTTAAGATCAACAATGGTTAAATCAGCATCAAACCCAACAGCAATGCGCCCTTTACAACTTATACCAAAAATACGACTAGGGCCATGTGAAGTGAGATCAACAAAACGTTCAAGAGATATTTTTCCTGCATTCACATGTGTCAACATAATTGCTGCTGTTGTTTGCACGCCTGTCATACCTGAAGGTGAAGAGGGATAAGGTTGAAGCTTTTCTTCAAGAGTATGAGGCGCATGATCTGAACCTAAGACATCAATAATTCCTTGTTGAACACCGTACCAAAGAGCGTCACGGTGGCGCGGCTCACGAATAGGCGGATTCATCTGAATTAATGTACCAAACTTCTTATAATCATCAGCCGTGAGCGTCAAATGATGTTGTGTCACTTCAATTGTTGCAACATCCTTATGTTTTTTTAGAAAATCAATTTCTTCTTCTGTCGAAAGATGTAACACATGAATCCGAGCCTTCGTCTCATGAGCAATTTTTACCAAACGCTGCGTACATTTTAATGCCGCAACTTCATCACGCCAAATCGGATGTGACGATGCATCCCCTTCAATACGCAATATTTTACGCTCTTTGAGCCTCGCCTCATCTTCAGAATGAAAAGCCGCACGACGGCGTATATTCTTCAAAATAAGGCGTACACTTTCATCATCATCGACCAAAAGATCACCCGTAGAAGACCCCATAAAGACTTTAATTCCAGCTGCACCAGGAAGTCTTTCTAATTCAGACAATTCATGAGCATTTTCACGCGTTCCTCCAACCCAAAATGCAAAATCACAATGCATTCGATGAAATGCGCGTTTAACCTTATCGCTTAATGTAGCTTCTGATGTTGTCAATGGATTGGTATTAGGCATTTCAAAAACTGCTGTAACCCCCCCTAACACAGCAGAATACGAGCCACTTTCCAAATCCTCCTTATATTCATTACCTGGCTCGCGAAAATGTACTTGGCTATCAATAATTCCCGGTAAAATATGAAGCCCCGTACAATCAATCACCTCACCTGCCGATGCACATGTAAGGTCGCCAATTTCAGCAATACGGCCATTTGTAACACCAATATCGCGCTTGCTTCTTCCATCATGATTCACAAGTGTTGCACCTTTAAAAATTGTATCAAATGTTTTAAACATAGCCACGCTCCTTACATATTCCTCTCTTATCGATTATGTAACTTTGAGCAGAAAGGCAAGAACCATGATTGAAAAACAAAATGCCATTTGCTTAAAAAATCGCGCAATTATTCAAATTACAGGCGAAGAAGCAACAGATTTTCTGCAATCCCTGATCACGACAGATGTAAAAAAAATCAGCCCGCAAGAAATTTTCCCTGGAGCTCTCTTATCCCCTCAAGGAAAGGTTCTTGCTGATTTTCTTATTGGCAAAAAAGAAGATGGTTATCTGATTGATATTATCATGCCTTTAGCTGATATACTCCACAAGCGTCTGTTGCTTTATAAACTGCGTAAAAAAATAGAAATTACACAACCATTACAAGAACTTGTTACAGTTTCTTGGAAAAATGAATCAGATGCTTTAAATTTTGATTCAAGTTTTGTTGATAAACGCTTCCCACAAAAAGAAAAAATAATACGAATCTATGGCAAAAAACCTTTTTTAACTTCAGAATATCATGACACATGGAATCAATTGCGTATCCGTTATGCAATTGCGGAAAGTGATCAAGACTATGAAATTGGCAAAGTCTTTCCTCATGATATTAATTACGATCAAATAAATGGACTTGCATTCAATAAAGGATGTTATATTGGACAAGAAATTGTTTCACGAATGCACCACCGCCGTGCAGCACGTCGCCGTATTTTTATTGTAAAAGGCCAGTGTAAATTAACCCCTCAATCTAGCATTGAAGCAGGAACAAAAGTGCTTGGCTACTTGGGAACATGTGTAGAAAATGAGGCTCTTGCTTTAATGCGTATTGACCACGTCAAAGATGCTATGGATCATAACATCCCCTTTACTGTAAAAAACATTCCTGTCACTATAAGCATTGCTGAAAATATGAATTTTACCTTTCCTGAAAATACTATAGAAAACACTCATGGCTAAAGCTGAATTATTAAAAAATGGAGAAGCCCGCGCTTGGCAAAGAATGCTTTCTGGAAGGCGACTTGATCTTCTCAACCCTTCTCCTTTTGATGTTGAAATTGAAGATATTGCCCATGGACTTGCTCGTGTAGCACGTTGGAACGGTCAAACACGAGGAGAACACGCCTATTCTGTTGCACAACACTCTCTTTTGGTTGAACAAATATTTCAAAAACTTTTTCCACAATCGGGAAGCAATGAATGTCTTTATGCCCTTCTTCATGATGCTCCAGAATATGTCATCGGCGATATGATTTCCCCTTTTAAAGCTGTCATAGGAAAACAATATGAACGCGTTGAAAAGCGCATCCAAGATGCTATCCACATGCGCTTTTCTCTTCCCGTTGATCTTTCTCAAAAACTTTTAAAAAAAATTAAACAAGCCGACCGTATCGCTGCCTATTATGAAGCGATTACGCTTGCTGGATTTAATACAGAAGAAGCCCTTCACTATTTTGGCTCTCCCAATAATATTTTACCCGATGATCTGAATTTATCCCCCTATTCTACCCAACACATTGAAAACGCATTTTTAACGCGCTTTAATGACTTGGATGTCCAAAGATTATAGCCCCTTCGCATTGTTGATTCCTTGTCATTACAGACTCATCACACTGACTTATAATAATAATTCATTGTTTTTTCATTTTGAATGAGAGCTCCTAATATCGTAAGCTTCACTCATTTCAAATCTGTTTATATTGGATCAATCAAAATCATTCTCTTGCACACCACAAACGGGTCTGGCGTGTGGGTAAAATTTTTTAAAGAAAGAGTTAAAATGCTTCTTATGAACCATCTCAAGTGCTAAGCGCTGTCGCAGCATTGAAAATTGGCAAAGTGTGTGATGATGCCGGCTTGCTCTCTTATGAAGCGTAAAGACGGGAGTACTCTATAAATTTTATAAACTTTATAAGGGACTTACCACTATACTATTCACGAACGCCGTCGCGAAATAGGTTGGGTACCTTAAGAAAGCTTTCTTAAAAAAAGCACGTGAATTAGCGACCCAATGGCGTTCTGTTTTGCATGAGAGGCGTGACTTCATTAAAGAAATGGAAAAAAGCACAGTTCAAATTGCATACAAAATATATTAAATAATGCACATTCATTATCAAAATAAAAAATGTTCTCTTGTCAAACCTTTCATCTTAAACTGAAGTTTATTTTAGTTTATAAACTTCATTATCTGCTGGGAAAGCGCGAGATGTGACATCCTCTGCATAATTCTTTATTGCAGTTTCCATCGCTTGTTCAAAGTCTCCATAACGGCGTACAAATTTTGGCACATGAGAACCATAGCCCAACATATCTTCCATAACCAATACTTGCCCATCACATTGATTGGACGCCCCTATACCGATCGTAGGGATAGAAAGCTTATCTGTCAGTTTCACCGCTAAAGGTTCAACCATTGCTTCTAAAACAACAGCAAAAGCACCTGCCTCTTCAATCGCTGCTCCATCTGCTTCAATTCTTTGCCAATCATTCTCCTTGCGTCCTTGTGTTTTAAAACCACCAAAACGATTCATTGCTTGGGGTGTAAGACCAATGTGCCCCATCACTGGAATGCCACGTTTACACAAAAAATCTATTGTTTGGGCTATATAAACGCCACCTTCAAGCTTAACTGCACCACACCCCGTTTGTGCAAGAATGCGCGATGCATTTAAAAAAGCTTGTTCTGGACTTTCCTCATAAGATCCAAAAGGCATATCAATAACAACAAGAGCTTTTTGAGATCCACGCACCACGGCTTTCCCGTGTAAAATCATCATATCTAAATTAACAGGAAGCGTTGTCTCAAACCCATACACAACCATCCCAACGCTATCACCAACCAAAAGGATATCGCAATATGGATCAGCAATCCGCGCAGTATAAGCTTGATAAGCTGTTAAAGAAACAATTGGCTGTTGTCCCTTTCGTGCACGTATTTCGGAAGATGTTATACGCTTTACGGTTTTATGTACACTCATTTTCCACCCTTCTCTTGCAATATATATTGATCAATCAGCCTTACCTCACCAAAGCGGACAGTAAGGAGTAAAACCGCCGGTTTATTCAATGTTCCTTTAACCACGCATAAAGTTTCCATATCCCGTAAATCTATCGCTTCAATGATTGCACGCGTTTCTTGTTGTAAAATATCACGAACAGTTTTGCATAATTTATCAACCGACCGTTCACCTTCATGATAAAGCTTTTCAGCAGCTTTTCCACTTTCAGGAATAATTTTGGCAGCTTTACGATCTTCTAATGTTAAAAGCTGATTGCGTGAAGAACAAGCTACACCATCTGACTCCCGTAGAATAGGAACTCCAACGATTTCAATAGGAAAAGCCAAATCTTCAACCATACGCCGAATAATTAAAATTTGTTGAAAATCTTTTTCCCCAAAAAAAGCCTTATCTGCTTGGACAATGTTAAAAAGTTTAGCAACAACGCTTGTTACACCACAAAAGTGCCCCGGACGTAATTTTCCCATCAAAATACGTGATAATTTTTTCACTTGCACAATTGTATCATTTCCTAGTGGCCACATTTCATCGACAGAAGGAGCAAAAACACATTCAACACCTGCTTCTTTTAACAAAGCACAATCGCCTTTCAAATCTCTTGGATATTGAGAAAAATCTTCATGAGGTCCAAATTGCTTTGGATTGACAAAAATAGAAACCACTACGCGATCACACATTGCTCTTGCATACTGTACTAATGCAAGATGACCATCATGCAATGCCCCCATTGTTGGAACAAAACCAATCGAAAAACCGAAACGTCGTTCCTCTGAAGTATATTGGCGAACTTCAGCAATTGTCTTTAAAATTCTCATTTTCCCATTCAATTATCATCAGATCAACAAATTAATGCCTGTACACCAAATTGGCGCTCAAACAATTGTATCAAATTCATGCGCACTGACGGCTGCTTTATATCTCGTGGCTCCCAGACATGACGCATAAGAAAAAAACCCGTCAGTATAAAACCATTTATTATATCACTAAAATCAGCAGGACGAGTCGTTCTTTGTACAAGAAACTGTGGTAGAATGAGAAGCTTTTTTTTCCAAGGTTCTCCTGCTTCTTCACAGACAGCCCGACCAGATTTTGGTGATACGTAATGAAGCCTTTCCTGACGACCTGTTGCAGCACAACAAGATAAATCAAGACCAAAACCAAGTTCTTCAAGAAGCAGCATTTCAAAACGTACAAGCAATTCTGCATTTACAAATGGTTCATCAAAATTCTGCATAAAAAGGTGTAAAATATCATATAAAATGGGGTGCGGATCACGTTCGGGAAGAAGCCGCAAATGAAAAGCTATCAATTGCAAAGCATAAAGTGCTTCTGGTAGACAGATTAATCGTGCCGCATGTAAATCAAGAGCTTCAAGCCGAAAAAGTCCCAAATGTTCGTCTAAACGAGCCCACCATTCAGCCTCCACAAAATTTCCAGGTTGAAGAAGAGCTGCCATACGACGCGACCGCCCCCCTTTTACCACTCCCATATAACGACCATGTTCACGTGTCATAATCTCAAGAATAACACTTGTTTCACCATATTGGCGTGTACCAAGAATAACGGCTTGTTCTTTCCACTTCATTTTACTTTAATTATTTTTAAAAATCTTATTTTAAAAAATCCAATCCCATTTCGCGATAACGTTCTGGATCAGTATCCCAATTATCGCGCACTTTCACAAAGAGAAAAAGATGAACCTTTTGATCCATAATTTCCATGAGTTCTTTACGTGCTGCT
The DNA here is from genome assembly GCF_042197145.1 of Bartonella sp. AA56HLJMS. Taxonomy (NCBI): domain Bacteria; kingdom Pseudomonadati; phylum Pseudomonadota; class Alphaproteobacteria; order Hyphomicrobiales; family Bartonellaceae; genus Bartonella; species Bartonella sp. AA56HLJMS. The sequence continues at coordinate 109,690 of NZ_JBHIRL010000002.1, forward strand.
TGACCAATCGCTTTAATTGTATCGCCTTTTGCTCCTAAGACAATTTTTTTCTGACTCTCACGCTCGACATAAATAACTTGATTAATTTTAACGGAACCATCTGAACGCTCTTCCCAGTTTTCTGTTTCAACCGTTGAGGAATAAGGAAGTTCATCATGAAGACGAAGAAAAAGTTTTTCACGCGTAATTTCAGCAGCAAGATGACGCATAGGCATATCAGAAATTTGATCTTCCGGATAATACCATGGCCCTTCCTGCATCATGTTACTCAACGCATGAAGTAAATCCTTGCAACCAGAACCGTTTAGAGCAGAAATCATAAATGTTTGCGCAAACTTTACACGTTCATTTATTTTAGTGGTTAACGCTAGAAGAGATGATTTAACAACTGTATCAACCTTATTAAGAACAAGAACTTTTTCTTGTTTCATATTGTTTACAATATCTAACATCATATCAACTTCATCCGAAAGACCACTTTGAGCGTCAATTAAAACGAGTAGAACATCAGCGCTCTTAGCCCCTCCCCAAGCAGCAGAGACCATGGCTCGTTCTAAGCGCTTATGGGGACGAAAAACACCCGGTGTATCGACCAACACAATTTGCACATCATCATGAATGACAATACCGCGGATTAAAGTTCGTGTTGTTTGTACCTTATGTGTTACAATTGAAACCTTTGTTCCAACCAATTGATTAACCAATGTCGATTTACCGGCATTAGGCATCCCAATAAGCACAACAAACCCAGAACGCGTTTTCATAACGTCACTCATGATCATTTTTTCCTACTGTTTTCCATACACCCTCTCGTCGCAAAATTTTTTCAGCTGCCATTCTTTCAGCATATCTTTTGGAGCTTCCCTGCCCAATCTCTGAAGCAAACCCAGAAATACTGACCTCTACCATAAAAACAGGATCGTGATCTGGACCTGAACGTTTTATAACCTGATAATGTGGTTGTGCATTGCCTTGGATATGCGCCCATTCCTGTAATTCTGTCTTGGCATCACGTCGACCAGCATCCATTTTCTTTGCCCGACTTTGCCAATATTTTTGAATAAAAGGGCGAACGCTTTCCAATCCTCCATCGAGATATATTACTGCAATCAAAGCTTCCACGACATCTGCATGCATGTTGATAAGTCGACGTCCCTCAAAATTTTTCATCTCAAAACCAACACGGATCATATCAGGAAGCCTCATTTCACGCGCAATATCAGCACATGTCTGTGCATTGACCAGATGATTTAAACGAACTGATAATTCACCTTCACTTGCCTGAGGAAAAAGTTGATACAGCATCTCTGCAATCAAAAGCCCTAAAACCCGATCCCCTAGAAACTCTAGTCGTTCATAATTCCCCTGTTCCGAATCTTGTACACTCGAGTGTGTTAATGCCTTCTTTAACCTCTCTTCATCTTTAAAACGATGCCCCGTCAGCTTGAAAAGCTGATCAATCATGAGACGTTTCATCGTTGCTTCCTTGCTTGATAAGCGGCAAATCATGAACCGTATTTATGAAAGAAAACAAACGTTTCCAACGCACATCAAATGGCCAGCGCCAAATCTGCCAAGCACTTGAACCATTACTGATAGAAAAGAAAATCACGCTCGCGCGACCAATAAGATTTTCTTCTGGAACATAGCCTACATCTAAACGACTATCATCTGAATTGTCGCGGTTATCTCCCATCATAAAGTAATGTCCTTGAGGAACTTCAAAGACTTCTGTATCATCAACTTTCGGGATGAAAGCTAAATCAAGTGTATCATAACTGACACCGTTAGGCATTGTCTCGCGATAAACCTCAACAGGATAGTTAACCTCTGTTATATCAGAATTATCAATCTCCCCCATAAAGTGACGTGAAACAGCCTCATCATTAATATAAAGGACACTTTGACGGACTTGTATACGATCACCTGGTAGCCCAACAACGCGTTTTATATAATCAATCTTCGGATTACTTGGTAAGCGAAAAACGACCACATCTCCACGTTGAGGTTGAGATGCCCAAATCCGTCCAGAAAAAAGAGGAGGAGAAAAAGGGATGGAAAAACGAGAATACCCATATGCATACTTAGAAACAAACAGATAATCTCCCACCAACAAAGTAGGACGCATTGAACCGGAAGGAATACTAAACGGCTGGAAAAAAAGTGTCCGAATAAACGCTGCTAAAAGCAAAGCCTGTATTAAAACAGAAATAAATTCACGAAGCCCACCTTTTTTTTCTTTTTTATGCACTTTATCTTTTTGGATCATCACCAACTGCCTTCTCATCACAGATATAATTTTTTTCATCATAATATTCAAATAACAAAAGCACAATCTCTCATGCCATCTATCCACGTGGAAGTGCTTCGATAATAATAAATGCCTGCGCCCAAGGAAAATCATCTGTTATACTAAGATGAATAACTGCATCATGATGAGGAGGTAATAACTTTTGAAGTTGTATTTGCGCACGATTTGTTAATTGCATTATTGGTTTACCAGACGGCAAATTAACTACCCCCATGTCTTTCCAATTGATACCACAAGCGATTCCCGTTCCTAAGGCTTTAGCACATGCTTCTTTAGCAGCAAATCTTTTTGCATAAGAAGAGGAGCTTTTTTTGAGATTTTCAGATCTATTTCTTTCAATATCCGTAAAAATACGTTCGATAAAATGCTCACCATAACGAACCAACATTTTCTCAATACGTCGTATATCAACCAGATCATTTCCAAGACCAATAATCATAAGATATTACCCGATCTTTCTTAAATTCATTTCTGTTTTAATACAGGCGATGAGCGCTTCTTTAAACGCCTTTTTTTTATAATCTTTTGGTATCGCTTTTGTTTAAAACGAACCGTTGCTCTGTAAACACCTATATAAGATAAACCACCAAAAACAATACCTAAAAGAGTTCCCCCTAAAATCATAGGACTCATAATTGTGTCCCATGCGCCTTTAAAGAGGAGAGAGAGATTTGACAATGTCAAACCATTAAATAGAGCACGAATTTGCGAAAGAGAAATCTCTTTGACATCGCTAAAAAGTGATAAACAAAAATACCCTACTTTATAATCAGCCATGACAATCAATAAAAATGTGAGTGGATTAGAAAAAATTGTCCCAATGATTGCGGCAGCAAAGTTTGCACGCAAAAGCCAAGAAAAAAATATTGCCAAAATAATATGCAGCCCAAAGAAAGGTGAACAAGCTAAAAAAACGCCAACAGCAACCCCTAATGCTACTTCATGCGGTGTTGCTGATATACGCAAAATACGTTTATGTATGTAGCAAAATGAGCGAGAAAATGAACGACGTGGCCATAACCAAAGTCGAATACGCGTTACAAAATCTATTGGTTCTCGACGACGAAAAAGCATATGACTCTCAATATACATCTTTTGATGATGAAATAATCTATATCATCCAAATTAATCTTTTTAAGCTTTTGCACAAAAAAAATATAACGACAATTAAATATTTCGACTGCCTGGTTTAATCGCGGGAAGAACAGAAAGCTCTGCAGGAAGTGCATCACTAGCATAAGAGGTTATCTCGTATTCAGCAAGCGCAATCAATGGAACTCCAACATTGACCTTACCACCAGAACGATCAAGGATACATGCACTAGCCAATACCTCTGCTCCTGCTGCAACAAGCGCTTCAACAGTCTCACGAATGGAAAGACCCGTTGTTACAATATCTTCAACAATAACAATCCGTGCCCCCTTCTTGATTTCAAAACGACGCAATTCAAAGATGCCATTTACACGCTCTACCCAAAGAGAAGGAACACCAAGGTGACGTGAAGTTTCATAGGAAGGAATAAGACCGCCAATTGCGGGACCAACAACATAGTCAATTTTTCCCTCGATAGATTTTTTGATTTTTTCAGCCAATCCACGACATAACTTTTCCGTCAAGTCAGCATGCATGAATACTTTCGCTTTTTGCATATAAGTCGCACTATGGCGCCCCGATGTTAAAATAAAATGCCCTTCTAGAATAGCATCTGCTTGTTTAAAAATATCAATGACATCTTGTGTCTTCATTGCAAAATCTTTCTTTTTATCCATGAACCCGCCGTACTGTACTTACTGAACCTGCCTTTTTTAACTGAGAAAAAATACGATTCAAATGTTTTAAATCCCACACTTCCAAATCAATCATAATTTCTGTAAAATCTGGTGCTGTACGGATAAAAGATAAATTTTGGATATTGGCATCGTTAGCAGAAATTATTTGTGTAATTTCAGCCAGAGAACCTGGACTATTTACAACTAAAATATCCATCCGTGCAGGAAAACGTTCATTCATTTGGGCATCAATATCCCAGCGGACATCAATCCATCGTTCTGGCTGATCATCATACGCCATCAAAGCTGAAGACTGTATTGGATAAATAACGATCCCAGCTCCTGGCTGCATAATACCAACAATCCGATCTCCAGGTACTGCTCCTTCCGGTGAAAAACGTACGGGTATATCTCCACGGGTTCCTCTAATAGGCAAGGCTTTAGATTGATGATTCTCGACCATTGCATTCTTTTCATTTTCTGGAACTTTAAAAATCATACCTTGAGCATTTTCAATATTAAACCAACCTTCTTCCCCAGGCTTAAAAGATGACTTTTGTACCACACGGTGATCTTGATAATCAGGATAAACCGCTTTAATCACATCAGCGGAAAACAGCTCTCCACGCCCAACAGCAGCCAATACATCCTCTACATCTTTACGTGCTAAACGTGGCAAAACTTTCTTCAAAAGGTCTTTTGAAAATTGCTTTCCCATATATTCAAATGAACGCTCGAGAATACGATATCCTAAACCCGAATATTGTTTACGTACCGCTGCACGACTTGCTCGTCGAATAGCTGAACGTGCTTTACCCGTGACAACAAGAAATTCCCATGCTGCTGGCGGAATTTGAGCGTGTGAGCGAATAATATCAACCTCATCACCATTTTTTAATTTGGTCATTAAAGGCATAATACGACCATTGATTTTTACACCAACACAAGAATCACCGATGTCTGTATGGACGGCATAAGCAAAATCAATAGGCGTAGCTCCTTTAGGAAAAGCAATTAATCGACCTTTCGGCGTAAAACAAAAAACTTGGTCTTGAAAAAGCTCAAGTTTTGTATGTTCTAAAAACTCTTCTGGATTATCTCCATCAGACAAAGATTGTATCGTTTGACGCAACCATGCATAGGCATTCGTTTCACTTGATAACTTCACAGTCGAATAATTGGAACCGTGCTCTTTATATATGGAATGAGCAGCAACCCCATATTCAGCAACTTCATCCATAGCAGCCGTTCTAATTTGCAACTCAACACGTTGTCTTGAAGGACCAACAATTGTTGTATGAATAGAACGATAATCATTTTGCTTTGGTATAGAGATATAATCTTTAAAACGACCAGGAACCATTGGCCATGTCGTATGAATGACACCAAGAGCACGATAACAATCATTCACGGACTCAACAATCACACGAAATCCAAAAATATCCGATAATTGTTCAAAAGATAATGCTTTACTTTCCATTTTGCGAAAAACTGAATAAGATTTTTTCTGACGGCTTTTAACATCTGCTTTAATGCCATTTTCCAAAAAAAGTTTTGTCAATTCATTTTCAATTGTGGAAAGCAAATCACGGTTGTGTTTCAATAATTCAGAAAGTCGATTGGTAATCGTACGATAACCTTCTGGATTTAAATAAAAGAAAGAGAGATCCTCTAATTCCTCACGCATATCCTGCATACCCATACGACCTGCAAGTGGCGCATAGATATCCATCGTCTCTTCAGCAATTCGCCGACGTTTATCATCACGCATAACACCAAGGGTACGCATATTATGAAGACGATCAGCAAGTTTGACTAAAAGAACACGAACATCATCAGAAATAGCAATAAGAAGTTTACGAAGATTTTCTGCTTGTACGGCTTTCTTTGATACAAGATCAAGCTTATTAAGCTTTGTAAGCCCTTCAACCAACTTCCCAATTTCAGAACCAAAAAGCTGATCAATTTCTGCTCGTGTAGCGCTTGTATCTTCAATTGTATCATGCAAAAGAGCAACAGCAATCGTTGCCTCGTCCAACCGCATATCTGTCAAAATAGCAGCAACTTCTAAAGGATGAGAAAAATAAAGATCACCTGATGCACGCTTTTGATGTGCATGCTTTTTCATTGCATAATCATAGGCCCTGTTTAAAAGAGCCTCATCTACGTCAGACTTGTAACGTTGAACACGTCCAACAAGCTCACACTGACGCATCATACGAGCATATCCTTTATCTTTTCACACCTCTAATCTTTATTGAACATGTCCTATCAATAAAAGACAAGAAAAATAATTGCTCCTTACATGACAAGGTATCTTTACTCCTGTAACATAAATTGCTGCAATTAATAATCGTCACTTTTTTCTGGAACAACCAAACCTTCAATACCCGCTAAAAGCTCTTCTTCTGACATATGATCAAATGAAGTACCTTCTTCTTGCGACGACGTATTAAAAACACTTTCAGCTTCACCTGAATGGGTAATAAATTCACTTGCCATTTCTGGCTCATCTACTTCCACATGCTTTTGCAACGAATGAATAAGGTCTTCCTTTAAATCAGCAGGCGACAATGTTTCTTCTGCTATTTCACGCAAAGCAACAACTGGATTTTTATCATTATCACGATCAACCGTAATCTGCGCTCCTTGTGAAATCTGACGCGCCCGATGACCTGCTAAAAGTACCAATTCAAAGCGGTTGTCAACTTTATCAATACAATCTTCTACCGTTACGCGGGCCATTTATGCCTCTTTCTCAAATAAAAAAATTTAATAGCGGATAAAGGAGTATATACAATAATCAAAATAAAACACAAGAAAAACAACACAAACTTTTATATTTTTTGATTAAAGAACTTATTTAAAAAAATTCTTGGAAAATTTAAAAATGTATAACCTATTCATGCTCGTTATCAAAATTTCTTTTAAAAGCATTCCAATAGATTGACTTCAAACAAAGGGAGGTCTTTCTTGACAAAAGACTTGTCTGGAGTCCTTATCCTTTTAAAAGGAATACCTGCTGTTTAAACCCTTTGCAATAACAGCAGTCTTATACATACTTTTTATGATAATATCTTTATCTAAAGAGAAAACTTTTTTCTTTGAACATCATGTGTATCGCACTCTTATTCATCGAATAAATTACTGAAAGATGACCTCTCTTTACACAATAATGAGCAATAAGTTTATATTAAACTTTCTTCTAAAAAAGTTTATTTATATTCATTATAGATTGTTTATCAAAACATAACCCGTCATATACGCTATATAAAGACTCACAAAATAGAAAAACGATTGATGCCTAACACCATGAATAGCCAATTAACATCACTGTGCCCAGAACCACCCCAAAATTGCAATTTATGTCCGAGGCTTCATCAATTTATCGCTGGCTGGCGTGTAAAAGAACCAAGTTGGTATAACGCACCGGTGCGCCCATTCTTTCCTTATAAAGGGCCAGATACAACACGCCTTCTTATTGTTGGGCTTGCTCCTGGATTACGCGGAGCAAATCGAACTGGACGTCCATTTACTGGTGATTATGCTGGGCACTTACTTTATTCAACTTTAAAAAAGTTTGGTTTTGCCCAAGGAACCTTTGAAGAAAGAGCAGACGATACTCTTGAACTTATTGATGCAGCAATTGTTAACTCTGTTCGTTGTGTTCCACCAGAAAATAAACCCACCGGTGCAGAAATTAACACGTGCCGCTATTTCTTCTCACCTCTTTTAACAAATCTTCCCAAACTTAAAGCCGTTATTACCTTAGGCACCATTGCGCACCATTCAACGATACGTGCCCTTAATGCAAAAGTTTTAGCTCACCCTTTTGGACACGGCGAAATCAATAACATCGGCAGATTACGCATCTTTTCGAGCTATCACTGTTCTCGTTATAATACAAATACTGGACGTTTGACAGACGCCATGTTTCATCAAATCTTTCAAGCAGCAAAAACATACTTAGATCAATGCTAAAACTGTTTTAAACAGCGCTATGAATAAAGAATATCTAGATCGCATCCATTAGCCATACCTTTTTAAAAGTCTTGCTTTCTCACGTCCCCAATCACGTTTTTTTTCCGTTTCGCGCTTATCATGAAGCTTTTTCCCCCGCGCTAGAGCGATCTCCAACTTAACGCGCCCTCGTTCATTAAAATAAAGTTTGAGAGGAACAAGTGTCATTCCTTCACGAGACGTTGCATTAAAAAAACGTGCCATCTCACGTTTTGAAAGTAATAATTTGCGCAAACGTCGTGGTTCATGATTAAAACGATTAGCCTGCGTATATTCAGGAATATAGCTGTTTACTAACCATAATTCCCCATTCTCAAAACTCGCATAGCTTTCAGCAATATTGGCATGATTAGAACGTAAGGACTTCACTTCCGCTCCCTGAAGGACAAGACCAGCCTCGAGATTATTAAGGATTTCAAAATTAAAACGTGCTTTACGATTGTCAGCAATTATTTTCCGTACGGGCGCGTTCTTTTTTTTATTCATGGCTTTGTCAATATCATTTTATGCTTTTAAAAGACCAGCATGACTGAGGGCTGCATCAATAATCTTCTTTGTTCTTTCTGTTAATGGAACAATAGGAGAACGCACAGTATCACCACAAAATCCTAATTTTGCAGCAGCATATTTAATACCTGCTGGACTAGGTTCAATAAACACAGCACGATTAAGAGGCATCAAGCGATCATTTAATTCTCGTGCTGTTTTATAATCACCACGAAAACAAGAGGCTTGAAGTTCAGCACAAAGCTTTGGAGCAACATTGGAGGAAACTGAAATACACCCCATACCTCCATGTGCATTAAAACCTAACGCCGTACAATCATCACCGGAAAGCTGCACAAAATCTTTTCCACACTTTTCACTTTGTTCACTAACGCGCTCAATTCTGCTCGTTGCATCCTTAACACCAATGATATTGTTAAAATCTTGATAAAGGTCTTTCATCGTTTCTACAGCCATATCGATAATAGAACGACCAGGAATATTATAAATTATAATCGGAATAGAAACAGCTTTGGCAATGGAAGAAAAATGCTTATATAAGCCAGATTGATTTGGTCTATTATAATAGGGAGTGACAACCAAAACTGCATCTGCGCCAGCTTTTTGCGCGTATTGTGCAAGCTCTACAGCCTCGCTTGTGCTATTTGATCCCGCTCCAGCAACAACAGGAACACGCTTTGCAACCTGCTCAACACACAATTCTATAATCCGCTTATGTTCTTCATGACTTAACGTTGCTGATTCACCTGTTGTCCCAACAGGGCTTACACCGTTAATCCCTTGTGTGATCTGCCATTCAACAAAATCACAAAACGCCTTCTCATCAATTGCGCCCTTGTTATCAAACGGTGTGATAAGCGCAGTTATAGCTCCCTTGAGCATGACAAACTCCCTATAATGTTTGCTTTTATTTTTTTAATAATCGCCTTTTATAAATTTTAAATAGAGCATAATCTTGCTCTATCATTGAAGCAAGATGAATTTCAAAAAAAGCCCCCATAAGATGAAAATGTCCCTCCTTAAATGTTGAACATTTCTTTAAAATAAGCCGTCTATATTAACGCGTTTTTCATGCTTGTGTTCTATAAATCCTTAAGTTTTTACAAAAAGCAAGGTCTCAAGGTCTTTTCTCTATGCGTGTATTTTCCACCTCTCTTTTCGTATCAACCTTTACTGCACTTATACTGGCAATAAGAATTTTATTTTCAAGTGCATACGCGCAAACACCCCTTTTGCAAGGGAAAGTACCAATCCCTTTGGTTCGCCCTACTCCCTTTACCGCAAAAGAAGCTCAAGAATCTCTTCAACAGACACACACAACATCACACAATACTGCTACACTTCAGCAACTGAAAACTGGGCTAGATGCACTAGCAAACAACAATATTGCAAAAACAATAAATCTTCGTAATTCAATGGAAAAACATAGCCTTGATCGTCATATTTTGACATGGGCGCTGGGGGTGTCAAACCAAGCTAATATATCCAGTTCTGAAATATTTAATGCAATCAACATGCTAAAAGGATGGCCAGGTATAGAAACGATGCAACGCAATGCTGAACGTGCTTTTCTTAACGAAACCAACGTCACACGCGCAATCATCCAAAAATTTTCTCATCACCCGCCCCAAACAGCACAAGGGATGGCTCTTTTCGCTAAAGCACTTATCGCAACGGGACAAACCACTCGTGCTCAACACGTTATTGCGCCATGGTGGCATAAAACACAGCTTAATGCAAAAGAAGAAGTATTTGTTCTTAAAAATGCAAGCGCTACATTAAAACCTATTGATCATTTGAAACGCATGCAGTTTATGCTGTATGCACATCGTTTTGATTCAGCAGCACGCGTTGCAAAATTAGCCCATGCTCAATCTCTTTTTAATGCTTTTGTGGCCGTTGAAAAAAATGATCCTAGAGCTACACAAAAATTAAAAGCTGTAGAGAGATCATGGCAAAAAGATCCTCTTTTTCAGTTTGCTCGAATACGCCATCTTCGACGAACAGAGCAATATGATGCGGCCGCAGCACTCATGATGAAAACATCAAAAGATGCATTTCGCCTTATGAACCCTCATTCATTGTGGAAAGAACAACGCGCCCTTTCTCGTGAAATGCTCGATTTAAACAAACCAAAAATTGCTTATCAACTCGTTGCAATGCACACTGGTATAACATCTGCATTAGCCATCGATGCTGAGTTTCATGCAGGATGGTATGCACTACGGTTTCTTCATAACCCTAAATTAGCAATGCAGCATTTTTCACGTATTCCTCAACTCTCTTCTTTACCTTTTTATGCATCACGTGGATATTACTGGATGGGACGAACAGCAGAAGCGCTAAAAGAACATCAAAATGCCCAGCAATACTTTCATCGCGCAGCTCATTTTGGTGCAACTTACTATGGTCAATTAGCCGCTGCACGACTCAACCAAAAAAAGCTTAAAGTTTTCTTTCCCAAACCAACAACCGCTGAGCGACAACATTTTAGTGCACGAAAAGCGATCAAAGCAATTCAACGTCTTGAAGCAGCCGGCTATGCTGATTTTGCTAAAATTTTTTATAGAGAGCTCGGAAAAAAAATAGAAAGCCCCGGTGAATTAGCTCTTCTGGCTGTTATGGCAGAAAAAAATGGAGACTATTATACCAGCCTCAAAATTGGAAAAATGGCTGTTTTTCAGGGGAAAAATGTCGGTGCACTCTCTCATCCTCTGGGAGCTATACCAGCTTCTGCTAATATTTCTGTAGAAGAAAAATCGCTTATCTATGCCATTGCACGCCAAGAAAGCGAATTTAATCCAACAGCCATATCAAAAGCAGGTGCACAAGGTATACTCCAATTGCTTCCTACAACAGCAAAAGCACTGGCAAAAAAATACTCAATCGCATGGTCTCCTAAAAAATTTAGCAGTGATGCTCATTATAATGCAACATTAGGTGCTCATTTTCTCAATGAACAATTAGAACGTTTTAATGGATCCTATATACTAACTCTTATTGGCTATAATGCGGGTCCCCGTCGAGTCAATGAATGGATAAAACGTTATGGCGATCCTCGAGGTCAATCTCTCGATAACGTCATTGATTGGATTGAACGTATTCCTTATACAGAAACACGTAATTACGTGATGCGTGTCATGGAAAATTATGGTGTCTACAAAGCAAGACTCACTGGGAAAATAGATATAAAAACCGACTTGCTTTCTGGTCGACGGAAATAATATGCCTTAACTTCCCAAATAGCATTTGAAATGCGTTCACAAGAAGTGTTTTTATTCCTTTTTAAATAGTACCCACATACCAACCTTCTTAGGACGTATAAGAAAGTAATTTTAATTGATTCAGTATTAATAAATTCGAAATGAGGAAACCCTACGCTATTTGGGTCTTTTATTTTAAATACAAAATGATGAATTATCATTATAAATCAACAGGTAGTACAAATAATTCATTTCTTCTCAACATAGACGACAATATCATAGAGATTACAAATATATAGAGAAGAGTGAAACAAATAGCTCATCCTTTTACTGTTGCTTATTAGTCAATATTCAAATCTTGTGAAACAGCATTTTTTAAAACTATTTTTTCTGCTTATAACATTTCTATACCAAATAAGAGCACGTTATTATATATATCGTTTGGATTATTTCTGATAACAGAAAGACAGACACATTGAGTTAGAAAGCCTTTAAAGACAAACAATTTTCTTCTGCATCTTCCCTTTTCATTCGGTTTTACGACTTTTAAATATGTCAATATCTTTTAATAATGAAGATGAAACTTTGCTTTTTGTTTTTCTCATTTTTACATATAAGCTTTACATATAAGCTCACATCCTTCACACAAAACAGAGTATCCCCAAATAGTATGTTTTTCTTATTTATATTATTGTTTTATTTTAATGTTTCTAAGTCCATTTCACAACGGTGTATCTGAAAAGTACTTACGAAAATCCTCTCACGAATGGTATAAAAATCGATTAGACCTTTAATTAATAAAAGCTATAGCTCTATCATCCCTTAACTCCCAATGTTGCAAAAGCCCTTTCATTTAGAGCACTCATAAGAAGTATATTCACTGCTTTTTAGAAGTTTTTTATCCATGCTCCTCCTCAACTTGTATCATAAGTAAGCGGATGGTTTTGATTGATTCAACATCAAAAAAATTCGAATAAATTATATTTGAACTTTCATTAAAATTATAAACAATCATTATAAATCAATATATTATAAGAAAATCGCCCCGTATAAAAAATCAGCTAAATATTAGGGATACTCTAATTGTTTTATTCACTTTTGATGGTGGTGGTGGTGGAAAAGAACCAACGCGTCGAAGGGCTGCCATCGCTAATCGATCAAGTTCTGGATCTCCAGCAGAGACTACTACACGACTAGAAAAAATACTCCCCTGCTCATGCACCATAAATTCTAACTTCACCGTTCCTTTTGTACGATTGGTGCGCTGTCCCACAATATAATTTTTTTGCCTTTCTAATTGTGACTGTACCTTTGCTAACCACTCCATTAACAACATATCTTCAAGCCCTGCTGTACCGCCGCCCTTGTTGATGGAAGAAGAACGTACCGCCTTTGCATTGGAGCGCTTTACTACGGCCTTTGGCATCTGTATTGTTTTTTTGATAAACGCTTTATGCTCCACTTTTTGAGGTAGGGGTTCTTCCAAAGGCTTTAAATCATCTTGTTCTACTATATGCTGAGGTTCTTCCGATTGAACTTCATCCACGGATTCCAATCCTTCTGACTCCTGCTCTAGGAGATCAGACTGTAATATTTCTTGTTCTGTATTAATATCCGACTCTCTATGAATATCTGGCAAGTCTGTATCAACATCCGGATATACAGTTTCTTGCACAAAAGTCAGCATAATCTCCGATGAGAGCAAGCCATTACTTATACCAGTACTTTGAAAATAAAACTGTGCTGCCAATAATACATGCAAAAAGAAAGCCCCAATAAATGCACCAATCCAAAGAGTTAATAATTGTTTCGTATTTGCAAAAATCATCGTTTCTTCTGCCACTATTTTAAGCTTAATATTGGTGTTCAATCTCATTAAAACAGGCTATTTTGAAATTGCAACTTTTTTCTTGACTGATTTTGTCATGTTTAATATGGTCTTCTAATGATTTTGTGCCGTTGTCAAAATCATTCCTACTTGGCTGGCAAGTTTTAATCAGTGAGTCCAGCCTTTTTGTATTAAAAAATTTCAAAACAGAGAGGGGATGTTTAAAAGGGTTATGATGTGTTATGCAAATAAGACGAAAAAATATCTATAAAAGCTGTGTAATTTTAAGTGCATTATCGGTCTGTATACCTTCATTTGTTTTTGCACAAAATAAAGATGGAAGTGCTGTCACTGAACTCAAACCAATCCTTATTAAAGGAAAAAAAATAGAAGATGCTTCAAATTCAATAACCATTCTGACTGATCGTAAGACCAACAAGAATATTGATGAAAGACAAATAACTGATGTTTATGATGTGAGTCGTCTTAATCCTTCCGTATCCTATAACTCAGAAAATAACAGTTTCGTTATTCGGGGTTTAGATGCAAACCGTGTTCTTACGACAATGGATGGTATTTCTCTTCCATGGTTTAATGATATATTCCGTGGTGGAGGTGGAAACACAACTTTTGATTTCAATGCTCTTTCTACGTTTGATACTATTCAAGGATCAGATTCTAGTCTTTATGGTTCTGGCGCCTTAGGGGGAATCATTGCGTTGCGTACCCTTGATCCTGAAGACCTGATCGTGGAAGAAAAGAATTGGGGAAGCCTTATAAAAGGTGGTTATAATTCTGTTGATAACAGCTGGCGCATCGATCAAGCTTTTGCTGTGCGTAATTACCGAACATTTTTACTTTTTCAAGGATCTTATGTAGAAGGTCATGAGCGCAAAAATATGGGAACAGTAGAAGGGTATGAGGAACGCACGCGCAAAAACCCTTCTCACTTTGATAAAAATAACTTACTTTTTAAAATTCATCAATATTTGAGTGATAATCACCGCCTTGGTTTTACCGCAGAGCGTTTTGGTCATAATAGTAACACACATGAATTAAATTCGTCTAAAAGATACGCTCCAGGTTCCGTTTATGAGCAGGATAATAAACTTCGTGAGCGCTTTTCTCTTTCTTATAATTATAATGGTAATGGTGATGCAGTTCTTGATGCGTTTAATGGGCAGCTTTATTGGCAAAGGCAATCAAGTCGTTACGTTATGACAGGCGTTCGTGTTTCAGCCCCCAAAGGGGATTATTTGAGAGATAATTTCTTGCGTAATATCAATTATGGTTTCAATGCTGATGCCCTTAAAAAAGTGGATTTTGGCACTATAAACCATACGTTAAAGTTTGTAATGAATGTTTCGTCATCTAAATTTCATCACTATTTGTTAGGTAAAGACAATTGTCATATAAAAGAATACGCTCGAGGATGTCTTTTTGTTCCTGCTAATCGATCAGATTCACCAGACACAAATGGTTACAATTTAGGTTTTGTTTTTGAAGATGAAATTGGGTTGGTTGATGATCGTTTTCGTGTAACACCGGGAATCCGGTATGATTGGTACAAATATGTTCCTCAGAAAACACCTTCTTATGAGAAAGCTCTGATTTCTGATAAATTCCCTCCAGAAAGAAGTGGTTCACGCTTTTCTCCTAAATTACGCGTGGAGTGGGATGTTCGTAATCAAGTAACGCTCTATGCTCAGTGGGCACAGGCTTTTCGTGCACCACGTATTTCAGAACTTTACGTCTCTTATATCAAACCTTCTGCTTATTACGTGAAAGGGAATCCTGATCTTCAACCAGAAACAAGCAATGGGTATGATGTTGGTCTACGGTATGGAAATGTAAATTTCGGTGGTTCCTTCAATGCCTTTTTCAATCAATATAAGAATTTCATAGATACTGAGGATAGAGGGCCATCAGAGGAATTTAGATTTGCGCGTCGGCATTACATGAATCGTTTTCACGTGCAAATTTTTGGTGTTGAGACAAAAGCCCATTTAGTTCTTAAAAATGGTTTTCATAGCAATGTTGCTCTTGCTTATTCACAAGGAAAAGATCTTGATAAAAAGGAGTATCTTAACTCAATTCCTCCTTTGAAAGCAGTTATCGGATTAGGATATGCAAAAGAGGTTTGGGGAAGCGATATTATCCTTACTTTGGCAGCTAAACGTGACAAAGTAGCCGGAGAATCTGATTACCAAAAAATTCCAGCATATCATGTCGTTGATATGACAGGGTGGTGGAAACCATTCGGTGAAACGGGACCTATTCTAAGAGCCGGTGTTTATAATCTTTTCAATACAAAATATTGGAATGTATCTGAACTTCCTTCAGGTAAAAGTTCAACACCAAAAGATTATTATAGCCAGCCTGGTCGTAACTTTAAGGTGTCGTTTGTACAAAAGTTTTAGTCACTTCTGTTAATTATTCGGTCAATAAAATCGTATTGATAAAAGGATTAATTATTGTGTTTCTATTTTCAACATCTTTAAAATTACAAAGATTTGGTAGAAAAGTTTTAATTCTTTCTGTTTTATCGTTTTTTGATTGCTCAGCTGTTGGCGATAGAGTGTTATTTTGTGATAGATTGAACTCTTAAAAGAATTTAATTTATTGCCTTGGAATTGTAAAATTTGAAAGTTAGTTTTTGAGTTAAGTAACATAAGGTAAATTCATGGCACATACAGCTGAAATGATTCTTCGTTTGCGTGAAGAAAAAAAAGAAATGCGAAACCGCGATTTTGCGGTTTCGATTGGTATATCTGAAGCGGAGCTTATTGCGGCTTATTGTACCATTGGAAAAGCAAAAAGGCTACAAACTGATGTTGCTACTCTCTTGGAAAATGCACCTCGACTTGGAACCGTCATGGTCTTAACTCGCAATGAATATGCTGTTCACGAAATAACGGGACGCTTTGAAAAAATTGTTCAAAACGAACATATTCCTATCACACTTGGTGAAATTGATTTGCGTATTTTTACAAAACAATGGAAGTTCGGTTTTGAATATGATGTCGTTATTCTTGGAAAACCTACAAAAAGTCTGCAATTCTTTGATCAACATGGCGTTGCTATTTTAAAGGTCTATTCTAAAGATATGACAAATATGGAAGAGTGGAATAAACTTGTTGAAAAGCTCCTTCTTGAAGATCAGTCTCCTGTTCTTAACATTCTTCCCGTTTCTCTCCCAGCCCAATGTGACATAACAGAATTGGATATTGAGAGTTTTCGGGATCGTTGGCGGAAAATGACAGATGTACACCAACTTCACAAAATTATTTCCGAATTTAAAATTAATCGACATCATGCTGTAAAATATGTTGGTAATGAATTTGCCGATGAATTACAGGTAAATGCTGTTGAAATAATGCTTAACCAAGTCGCACAACAAGAACTGCCAATCATGTGTTTTGTTGGGAATAAAGGGTGTATTCAAATTTTTAGTGGGACTGTAAAAAATATTAAGCAAATGGGACCTTGGCTTAATGTTCTTGATCCAAGATTTGACCTTCATTTACTCACGTCCGGGATTGCTAGAGTATGGCATGTTCGCAAACCTACCCGTGATGGTTATGTCAGTTCACTTGAAGTTTTCGATAAAGATGATGAGATGGTTATTCAATTTTTTGGCGTACGCAAGGAGGGTCAAAAAGAACGTGAAGATTGGCGTTCTTTATTGAATAGTTTGCCATCATGCCAAGAAAACAGCAGTAACTAAGATAAGATAAGGTTAGACATGTTCATATCTCTTTTACATAGGTTATCAAACCTTTTTCTTACGTGTTTACTGCTCTCTCTTACTTGTTTTTCTAAACAAGTAATTGCTGAACCTGCAACGCGTTTTCCTGAAAATGCTCGAATTGTTTCTATCGGCGGAGCACTTACAGAAATTGTCTATGCATTGGGAGCCCAAGATCAACTTGTCGCTCGTGATAGTACAAGCGTCTACCCACAAGAAGCGCTCAAGCTTCCTGTGCTTGGATATATGCGTGCTCTTTCACCTGAGGGGGTTTTATCACTTGCTCCAGAGGGTATATTGCTTGTTGAAGGAAGTGGTCCCGCTTCAACAATTGATATTCTCAAAAAAACATCAATACCTCTGGTGATCATACCAGAAGACTACTCCCGTGAAAATGTGATAGAAAAGATTCGCCTCGTTGGTCAAGCCATTCATCGGGAAGTGCAAGCCGCGGCGTTAATTGAGAAATTGAAGCGTAATTTTTTAGACAACGATGCGCGTTTAGCGAAAGTAACAACACCAAAGCGTGTTCTTTTTGTTTTCTCTGTGCAAAATGGACGCGTCATGGCATCTGGAACAGGTACTGCAGCTGATAGTATGATCAAACTTTCAGGCGCTATCAATGCTATCACCGATTATAAAGGATATAAACTTCTCAACAGCGAAGCATTATTGAAATCAGATCCTGATGTTATTTTGCTTGTAAAACATGGTGCAAGATCAACCAGCATTGATAAGATTTTAGCCATACCGGCAGTTCAAGCAACAACTGCAGCGAAAAATCATGCCATAAAACAGATGGATGCTATGTATTTTTTGGGATTTGGTCCACGTACTGCAGACGCATCAAGAGAGCTTATTGAGATACTTTATGGTGCACATCAAAACGGTAAGAGCTGATAAAAATGGTAGACGGTACATCCAGGATGCATTTACCTAAAGAAAAAGAAGGTAAAAAAATAAACCGTTCAAAGCAGGGAAAAATTTTATTATTAAGCTTAATAATATTCCTTATTTTCAGTATTTTTGGTGGGCTCTTGAATGGTGCAGCAAAGGTTTCTTTCGTTGATCTCCTCCATGTGATACTTACACAAGATTTTTCGGTAAGTAGTAAAACGCGTGATTACCTCGTGCTCATCGACATAAGGCTTCCCCGTGTTATCTTGGGATTATTGATTGGAGCAGCCTTAGCTGTCTCCGGTGTTCTTATGCAAGGGCTTTTTCGTAATCCTCTTGCAGATCCCGGAATTGTAGGTGTATCAGCAGGTGCTGGACTTGGAGCAGTCTTAGCAATTGTTGTCGGCATTGCTTTTCCTGTTTCTTTTGCACCTTTTCTAGAGCCTTATAAAGTTATCATAGGTGCTTTTTTTGGTGGACTTTTATCAACGATTATTCTCTACATAATAGCAACGCATAACAGCTTTACCTCTATTGCAACCATGCTGCTTGCTGGTATTGCTCTTGGTGCATTAAGCAGTGCTGTTGTAGGAACATTGATTTTTGTCGCAAATGACCAACAACTGCGTGATATCACTTTTTGGAGTCTGG
Organism: Bartonella sp. AA56HLJMS; assembly: GCF_042197145.1. Taxonomy (NCBI): domain Bacteria; kingdom Pseudomonadati; phylum Pseudomonadota; class Alphaproteobacteria; order Hyphomicrobiales; family Bartonellaceae; genus Bartonella; species Bartonella sp. AA56HLJMS. Next base: position 128,625 of record NZ_JBHIRL010000002.1, read on the forward strand.
GCTCTCTTGCGGGCGCTACATGGTTGAAAGTATGGCTTGTTCTCCCTTTTATCGTTATTGGTCTTCTTTTCTCTCCCTTTTTATCACGAGCACTTAATGCCCTTGCTCTTGGAGAAGCTGTTGCTGGCCATATTGGTTTCCATATTCAACGCGTCAAAAATATTGCTATTCCCCTTGTTGCTCTTATGTGCGGTAGTGCTGTTGCTGTCAGTGGTGGTATTGGTTTTATTGGTATTATTGTTCCTCATATTTTACGTCAACTCATAGGTCCTGATCATCGCTATCTCATTCCTTGCTCTGCTCTCTTGGGAGCAGCATTACTTATTTTTGCTGATATGTTTGCACGCTTAATTGTTGCCCCCGCAGAATTGCCGATTGGGATTGTAACAGCGCTTTTTGGTGCACCTTTCTTTCTATGGATCCTTATATGCAAACGAGGAACAGACTTTTCATGATTGAAGCGACAAATATTTGTGTTCAGCGCGGAAAGAAGCAGATTCTTAAACACATTAATCTTCAAGCTAAAAGTGGTGCTTTTACCATTATTATTGGTCCTAATGGATCAGGAAAAAGTACTTTTATCAAAGCTCTGAGTGGTGAAATTCCTTATAGTGGAAAAATAACCTTAAATGGTTATAATGTATGCCAAACAAAAACTCATGTAATGGCAAAAATGCGGGCTGTACTACCACAATCAACAACGCTCGTATTTCCATTCTTAGTCCATGAAGTTGTAGGGCTTGGCCTTTCTGTAAACCAATTTAGCATTGCCAAAGCCGAATTGCAAAATCTTATCCAGAAAGCTTTAGAGTGCGTTGACCTTTCTGATTATGGCAACCTGTATTATCACCAATTATCAGGTGGAGAACAAGCTAGAGTACAACTTGCCCGTGTACTTTGCCAAGTCTGGAAACCTGTTCATAATGGGATTCCTCGCTGGATGATATTAGATGAACCTATTGCTAGCCTCGATATTCAACATCAAATCATCGTTATGGATATTGCTAAACAATTTGCTCATTCTGGTGGCGGCGTTCTTGCTGTTCTTCATGACCTCAATCTCGCGGCACATTATGCAGATAACATGATCTTGCTCAAGGAAGGTGAGATTTATTGCGAAGGAAATGCAACTAATGTGTTGACAACACAAAATCTCCGCGATGTTTATCATTGTTCTTTAAACGTTTCTGAATTACCTAAAGAAGATATCCCTTTTATACTCCCTCAAACGACATCCTCCTATGAAATTAGATCTCTAGGCTATCGGCTTCAATCTAAAAACTAAAGTCCATAGCAAAATAAAACACGCAAATATTCAAGAATCTTTTTTATTTTTATATGAACTCCTTTTTGTCATCTATCATTAAAAAAGAAGACCAAGCACCCTAAAGATATTTTTGGAAAAAACTACCAGTTTAAAATCTTTCAAGATTTTACGTAACTAAAAACATGTGAAGTTTTGTTTTGCTATCAAACTGTTAGATAATACGAATTTATACAACATAAATATGCGTTTTCCTACTCTTTCTATCACTTTTATCTTTATAAAAATGATCCAAGAAATGCGTACAAATGCCTTTGTTATAATAACGGATGTATTATTATATCTTCTAAGGACCATATAGAAATCAAGTACCTTTCTCCCCTGCATAAAAGATTTATTTGTAGCTTTAATGGTAATGTTTTCTTTATAATACATATACTTTAGCTTATTTGTATAAATAAATATTGATTTACAATGATATTTTTACTTTTCTCTCTCTATTAAAAAATTGTTTATTGGCATATCACAAAGAATTAACCTATTGAATAAAAACTTTAAAATAAACTCAATAACGCTTTTTGTAAGCCCCCTAATGCAAAAACAATGCGGAATATAGGGATGAGGAGAGAGTATAGAAATAGCGTTTGTCTTCTGCTTCATAAGCATAATGATGATTCCACTCAAAGGGGAACTATCATTTACAGATAAAGCCTCCTACCATGGCAATGCAAAGAAATGAAATCGACAACAAGGTGAGAAATATATTTATAAGATGAATTAACTCATACAGGGGTATGCTATTTTTGCACAAAAAACGCTAAAAATATTGTACTTTTTTATGCCTCAGGTTGAATAATTTTATTACCTTCCCCTATCAAAACACCTTATGAAAAAATATATCTCCAGATCTCTTCACGGCACAGTTTAAATGATTTTTAAACATTTTCCCTATGTTATCATATAATTATAAAATAAATTATATCCTTAACTCTTTCTTTCAATCATTTTAAATTTGTTTTTTGACGCTCTCAAGTATTCTATTAACAATATAGATTTCCTTTTCATATGTATAGAAAATAACGCGGAATTGCTCCGCGTTAACAAAATTATCAAGGTGTATAGATTATTATTACTTAAACATACTCATGATTTTATAGCATAGACAACGGTTGTATTAACAGGGCGCGTTTCTGCCTCACCCGTATGGGAAAGAGTTACCTTGTGTGTATGTGCACCAGCAGAAGCTGTTCTCCCTTTCAGGGTTGCATTATAAGTATAATGATTCGGGAGTCTCCCAATATCACCAACGGGCCATCCTACCCCTTGATACTCAAAATTATGCGCATGCTCGCCTGCGTTTTCAATACTCCCAATATGCGTATGTGATTTTATGCTATCTTGTTGTTCATCTGCAAACTTTCTACCACCATCTAAACCCCGACCATTATCAAAGCCGCGTAAAAACATGCCTCTAAAATCAGGAACTTTAAAAGTTTTATTGCTGTCTTTTCCCCATTTATCACCTATTGCCTCGAATAACTGCGGATAATCTTCACGCTTATAGGCCTTACCATCACATAAAAGCCAACCATTTGGCACATTTTGCATAGCAAATGTTGCAATGAATCCAGAGGGGAAACTTTCTATCTTTGGTGGTGTAGGGTTTAATAAATACCAACCCTCATGCTCTTTTATTAAAACACCATTATTGTATACCATTTCATAAATGCCATCTGTTTGAAATTCTCCACCTTCTAATGGTATAACCCCCGTATCAGTGGCTTTATAGATAAGCTTTTCTCCTATATTATTAACAGTTATTGTTGTCACGCCAATATTTACACCACAAGCTTTAAAACGTATGACGATATCATTGTTGTATTTCTTTATAGGCGAAACTGTCTTTAAGGTAATTAATGTTGTTTTATCTTCCAAATTTACTATAAAGCTTGAATTAATAGACCCACCATTATCTGCAAGATATTCGCGCACGCGCTGCATCATCGCCCTTGCACTATCATTAACAGAACTAGGCGGCTGTCCTTCTGCCCAATTAATGATACTATCTGAATAAGCATTTTCATCAGCCTTTAGAGACCAATCATAGATATTAGACATTTTAAATCCCCCATTATTTTCATAGTTTTTCTAACAACTTCTCGTTCTGTGCACTAAAATGTGCTGCCGCTGTTTATTGGTACATCATAACCACTGCACCATCTTTATTTACGCATTTTATCTCTCTTCACTCCTTCCAATTTTATAACCTAAATTCACCAGACGCTTTTCATAACATTAGTCTTAATGCTTTCTCTTCTAATGTATAATGTAACCACCTCATCTGATGTTACTTAATATCTTGTTTTGTTGCTTTGCTGTTGTTATATAATTATTTTTTCAATCTTGCATCTTGCATCTTGTTGCAAAATTTATAAATACTTCCAAAATTTTTCTTATTATGGATTTCATATAACCATTACTGAATGTAATAACTTATCATCCACATAGAAAGTTTCTGACTTAAACATTATCTTTTTTTATTTTTTTCAATAGTTTAAATCTATCTCGTCGATATTTTATACCATATATTTTAAACAAAGAAATTCTATCTTTTGGCTATCATTTGTATTAAAACTTTAAAAATTAGCTTCAAATTTTTTGCATGCTTCATTATGTTTTTATTCACATGCAGATACTTTGTTCTATTTTATTCAATTGATTTCTGAAATTGTGTCACAAGATTAGCACCAATGTTTTTTTGAATAAGCTTTTGTTCAATCTAAATGTATCACAGAGAATATATTCAATATGGACATTTGCTCCACACTTTCATTAAACTGGAAATAAAATACTTTGAAATATTAAATATCACACACCTTCACAAAATTTGAAGGTTGTATCCGATCCGGAAAAAATTAAAAAGCATAACCCAGCCCCTCCCCCAATGTTTATGAACAATATCCTTGTTTTTTAAACGCCCCATAACCAACTTTTCCCCTCCCACACTTAGCACATCTCCCTCTATATATTATTATATGTATATTTTTTTTGCAAGAACAATAAATCATTCTAAACAACATCTTGCAATTATTGGTGTTCTTCTTAATTCAAGGCAATATTATTTTTATAATAAAGATTAGGTATTGTTTCACGCTTTTATTTATCGCATTCTTAATGGGAACATCCCCCTCATGAAGAATAGAATGCCCCAAACAAAATATAATGATATTGCATATTACGCACTTTTTAAGAAATATTGCTCAAAATATACTCCTTTCATTTTACGACAGCGCACGTCAATGATACAATAGCAAGCCATTATAGATCATCAGCTTTAAGCTTTTGAAGATACAAGTGGAATCCATCATACATTTTGTTGGCTCCCACGTTTTGACAGCCTCACTCTTAGAATGTTCATTAAATGACATTTGGCTTCCTTTCTTCAAGTGCTTTGCCCCATACGCTCCCACTTATTACGTGCAAGGAAGTGTTTTTATACGAAAAGATATATGATGAGAGGATCTTATGGTATTCTGAGTTATTATTTTAATATGAAAAAAATCTCAATCAAAGCCATAAACTATTTACTTTTCCCTGATAAGCCGTTTTTAACTTTATTCTGGTTTATAAAAGCTTCAATATCATAGTTTATCACTTCATAATATCTATTTTCACTCTTAAAAACACACCAAAATCGTTTAAAATATATTTTTATGATTGACAATATAGATATTTAAGCCAACCATATTCGTATTAACAAAAATACTTCAAGTGGGAGGAGGCATGCAAATATTAGAATAGATATTGTATCAGTTTTTCAAAATAACTTTTCTTGAGCTGTATTGGGTTTTCTTTGCTACAAAGCAATACTATCCGTATTCATCTGAATGCTCGTGATTGATAATTTGAATACATCTCCATTAACATCGTAACTCCATTAACATCGCAACCTATTTTTGAACTCCGTGTCTATAAGGAAAAAGTTTGTGCAGAAAAATACTCCATCAATCAGTTGTAGCCCCTTTCCCGCTTCACGCAAAATTTATCAACAGAGCCTTCTCTTTTCTGATGTGCGCGTACCATTGCGTGAAATTTCACTGGCTGATGGCAGTGGTGAAAAACCTTTAAACGTCTACGATACTTCTGGCCCCTACACAGATAAAGATATGATCATTGATATTACAAAAGGCCTGCCAGCAATTAGCTTGCCTTGGCTCTCTAAGCGGGATGATACTGAAACTTATCCTGCACGATTAGTTAAACCTGAAGATAATGGATTGACTTCTGATAAAAACCTTACACCAGCCTTTAAGCAAAAACGTTCTATTTTACGAGCAAAAAATGGCAAAGCAATTACACAAATGGCTTACGCACGCGCAGGCATTATTACCGAAGAAATGGAATATGTGGCTATACGAGAAAATGAAGGATTAGTAGTAAAAGAACGGCAGAATGTACCATCAAATGAAACATTTGCTGGATCAATACCAGAAATTTATACTGCGGAATTTGTTCGCAATGAAATTGCTTGTGGACGCGCCATTATTCCACAAAACATTAATCATCCAGAGTGCGAACCCATGATTATTGGGCGTAATTTTCGTGTTAAAATTAATGCTAATATTGGCAATTCAGCAGTAACTTCATCTATGGAAGAAGAAGTTGATAAAATGGTTTGGGCCATTCGCTGGGGAGCAGATACAGTTATGGATCTTTCTACAGGTCGAAATATTCACAATATTCGTGAATGGATTATTCGAAATTCTCCTGTGCCCATCGGAACAGTTCCTCTTTATCAAGCTCTCGAAAAAGTACAAGGTATTGCCGAAAACTTAACATGGGATATTTTCCGTGATACCCTTATTGAGCAAGCAGAGCAAGGTGTTGATTATTTTACCATTCACGCAGGATTAAGATTACCATTTATTCCTATGACCATTGATCGTGTAACAGGTATTGTTTCACGAGGCGGTTCTATTATGGCAAAATGGTGTCTCCATCATCACAAAGAAAGCTTTCTCTATGAACATTTTGATGAAATTTGTGATATTGCAAAAACATATGATATCTCTCTTTCATTAGGAGATGGGTTACGCCCTGGCTCTATTGCCGATGCCAATGATGAGGCCCAATTTGCAGAGCTTAAAACCTTGGGAGAATTGACAAAAATTGCTTGGAAAAAGGATGTACAGGTTATGATTGAAGGACCAGGACATGTCCCAATGCACAAAATTAAAGAAAATATGGAGCAACAATTAGATCTTTGTCATGAGGCGCCTTTTTATACTTTGGGACCTCTTACAACGGATATTGCTCCTGGTTATGACCATATTACATCAGCAATTGGTGCCGCTATGATTGGATGGTTTGGAACTGCTATGTTGTGTTATGTAACACCTAAAGAACACCTAGGACTCCCCGATAGGAATGACGTAAAAACTGGTGTGATCACTTATAAAATTGCTGCTCATGCCGCTGATCTTGCAAAAGGTTTGCCCAGAGCACAGTTGCGCGATAATGCTCTTTCACGTGCACGATTCGACTTTAGATGGCATGATCAATTCAACCTGTCGCTTGATCCAGAAACAGCTTGTACCTTTCATGATGAAACAATGCCGAAAGATGCCCATAAATTGGTGCATTTTTGTTCCATGTGTGGACCAAAATTCTGTTCTATGCGTATTTCCCATGATATTCGTGAGGCAGCCGCAATAAGAAAAACAAAAGGGGAAGGTATGATCGCCATGGCCGAAAAATATCAGAAAAATGGTGACCTTTATATGGAAATTGTTCCTCCTCAAAAAAAGAAAGTAAATAGTTGAAGAACATTCTTATCAAAGGTGCAGGTGTGGGCGGCTTAACAGCTGCCTTTATGTTACAGCAAAAAGGTGCTTCTGTTACTGTATCAGCCCCCCCTCATTCACCTATAGGAAGTGCTAGTTGGTATGCAGGAGGAATGCTCGCACCTTACTGTGAAAGGGAAAATGCAGAACAAATTGTTGAAGATCTTGGTGTACAAGCTATACAATGGTGGCGTAAAACGCTCCCCAACCTTGTCATACAAAAAGGCACTTTAGTGGTTGCACCTACACGAGATAGAGGAGAGCTCGAACGATTTTCTGTACGTACGCATAATCACAAAACCGTAGATAATACAGAAATAGCTCATCTTGAACCAGATCTTGCTGAACGTTTTAACTGTGCACTCTTTTATGAAAATGAAGCCCATATTGATCCTCGCAAAGCACTTATGGCTTTAAAAGAAAAGCTGCTCAACAATGGAGCCTGTTTTGTTGATGTAGAGAAGGCTGAAAAAAAATTTGATATTGTTATTGATGCGACAGGAATAGCACGTTTAGGAAAAGATAAAAATATACGGGGCGTACGCGGTGAAATGCTTCTCGTGCGCTGCACCGATATTAAAATTTCGCGTCCAATTCGTCTTCTTCATCCACGGTTTCCTCTCTACATTGTACCTCGACAAGATAATATTTTTATGATTGGTGCAACGATGATTGAAAGTGACTTTGATGGTGCAATCTCTGTAAGATCAATGATGGAACTGCTCAACGCGGCTTATACTTTACATCCTGCTTTTGCTGAAGCAGAAATTATTGAATCTGGCGTTGGTGTTCGTCCATGTTATCCTAATAACTTCCCTTCTGTGCATAAAGATGGTAACTTTATTTCTATTAATGGATTTTATAGACATGGTTTTCTGTTGTCTCCAGAAATGGCAAAACGAGCAATGGAATTGGCATTGGAATAAAACATGCAAATATTTGTTAATGGTGAAACAGTCCAAACAGAAGTTATGACTCTCGGTCTCTTGCTTGAAGAATTGGGGTATGAAGGAAATTGGCTTGCAACTGCTGTTAACGCTGAAGTTGTTCCCATAGATGCACGAAGCCAATTTGTCTTGCATGAAGGAGATAAAATTGAAATTTTAAGCCCAATGCAAGGAGGCTAAAATTATGCTGAATCTTTATGGACGACAATTCTCTTCCCGTCTTCTATTAGGTACAGCGCAATATCCTTCACCAGCAATCCTTCGTGATGCTATTCATAAATCGAATACGGAAATTGTAACTGTTTCCTTGCGCCGTGAAACTGCAGGTGGAAAACAAGGTGGACAATTTTGGAAATTTCTTCAAGAACTTGGGGTAACAGTGCTTCCTAATACTGCTGGTTGTTATACTGTTAAAGAGGCCGTAACCACAGCGCAATTAGCAAGAGATCTTTTTAAAACAGCTTGGATTAAACTCGAAATTATCGGTAATTCAGACACCTTACAGCCAAATATTTTTTCCTTAATCGAAGCTGCTCAAATTTTAAACAATGAAGGTTTCAAAATTTTTGCCTATACAACGGATGATCTCATTGTTGCTGAAAAACTTTTCGACATTGGTTGCCGTGTTATTATGCCTTGGTGTGCTCCTATTGGTTCTGCCAAAGGACCTCATAATACTGATGGATTGCGTTCTATCCGTGCTTACCTTCCTGATGCTACTCTTGTTATTGATGCCGGCATTGGACGCCCATCACATGCCGCCATTGCGATGGAACTGGGTTATGATGCGGTCCTTCTTAATACCGCAGTTGCTAAAGCAGCTGATCCTGTTTTGATGGCTGAAGCATTTTCTAAAGCTGTTCAAGCAGGACGTATGGGATATAAAGCTGGCATGATCGAAGCACGCAATGTAGCAGTCCCTTCAACACCAATCATTGGAAAAGCGGTATTTTCATGAAACTGGATCCATTTTACCTCATCGTTGATAACGCTGATTGGATTGAACGTTTGCTTCCTCTTGGTATCAAGCTCGTACAATTGCGTATGAAACATGAAAATCAACAAATAATCCGTCAACATATTAAGCGTGCAAAAAACATATGCAATAAATTGGGAGCACAATTAATTATTAATGATCATTGGGAAATAGCAATTGATGAAAAGTGTAATTTTATTCATCTGGGACAAGAAGACCTAAGCAATGCTGATCTTCACGCAATTCGTAAAAGTGGTATAAAAGTTGGTCTTAGTACACATGATGAACATGAATTGGATATCGCACTCTCTGCTAATCCTGAGTATATTGCACTTGGTCCTATTTATCCGACAATCTTAAAAAAAATGAAATGGATGCCGCAAGGACTAGAAAAAATCAAACAATGGAGAAAGCGGATTGGTGCTTTACCTTTGGTGGGTATTGGTGGTTTAACACCAGAACGCGCAGTGGGTGTTTTAAAAGCAGGAGCAAATAGTGCTGCTGTTGTGACTGATATTATCCTCCATAAAAAACCAGAAGAGCGTGTACAGCAGTGGATAAAAGTGACACAAACATGGCGTTGATACCTTCTATTCTTATTGTTGCGGGCACTGATCCAACAGGAGGTGCTGGTATTGTTCGTGATATAGAAACCTCTGCACATTTTCAAATAAAAGCAAATTTAGCAATTAGTTGTGTTAACGTACAAGATGATAATCGCGTTGTCGAAATCATTCCAATGCGTGGAGACCTCGTCGCTGCGCAAATGCGTGCTGCCCTAGAAGCAAATCCAATAAGCGCAATAAAAATCGGTATGACGGGGACAAAAGCAATTATAGCAGCAATCTGTAACGTACTCAAAGACTATCCCCATGTTCCAGTTATTTTGGACCCTGTACTTGTCGCTTCATCAGGAGGAAAACTAATAACGGAAACAATCATCGACACGATGATCGATAAACTGCTTCCTCATGTTGATCTTTTAACACCGAATAGAGAAGAACTCGCTCTTCTTAGCCACAGTCCATTGGCATCTCATGATAAGCAAGCAATACAACAAGCAAAAAAACTTTTGTCATTGGGAGCTCGCTCTATTTTAGTAAAGGGGGGACATGCAGAAGGTCCTCTTGCAATTGATAGCTTCATTGACAAAACTGAAGTCATAAATATCTCTACTCCACGTTTAAAAGGAACAATGCGAGGAACAGGTTGCATTCTCTCAAGCGCTATTGCAGCGCATTTAGCATTAAATGAACCTCTCATTTCAGCTGTAAAAAAAGCAAAAGCATATATCCACACATTGCTTTTAACCCATTGTAAAAATAGTTTATAACGTCTTAGTATTTTCTTATATAAAAGTAATATTTATATATTTCAATTAATATATTTAATTTTTTTAATAAAAGTTATTAAAAAAATATAATAATATAAAATTTATAATTAATCTTATAAATAAAATACTACAAAATTCACTTTCATTAAGTATTAAATATAGAATATAATGATAAAAAATATTATCACACCACTTGCATTCAGTAAAAAATTCTTTTAGTATGAGTGAGTTTAGTCTGTTTAAAAAGTTGAAATAACGCAATTTAAACAAATTATACATTTAAAGATGCATATAATCGCGAACATTTGCATTTTACGATTTGCCTTTTTTGTGAAAAGAGAGAATCCTATCAGCGTTCTTATACATTAATGGCTAGCGAATACATTTAATAAAACTTGAAGGATAATTTTGTTTGATCTATAATCGCTAGATCATTAGAAAAAGTAAAATGTTAAATCAAACGCCGTGCTCAATTTCCTATGAAGAACTCTTAAACTTTTATAAAGAAAGTGGTGCGGATGCCGTTCTGACGGATTTCCCTATTGATCGTTTTAAGCAGTCTGCTTGTTCAGAGAGAAAATTAATATCTGTCGTGAACATTTCTCATAATCAACAAGCATCTCCCAAAACATCTCCAACCGTAAAATTAGATCATCATCAGCTGCATAACTCTAGGACTATACAAAATGAATCCACAGCTATAGAGAGTGCAAAAAGTGCCAAGACACTTGATGAATTAAAATCTGCTCTCCTTGCATTTAATGGCTGTTCATTAAAATTGACAGCAAAAAATACCTGTTTTTCAGATGGAACAGCAGGAAGCCCCCTGATGCTTATAGGCGAAGCACCAGGACGAGACGAGGATATACAAGGAATTCCTTTTGTGGGAAAAGCTGGGATGTTGCTTAATAAAATCCTCGCATCAATTGGCTTAACAAGAAATAATGTTTACATTGCCAACACTATTCCTTGGCGTCCGCCAGGAAATCGTACACCAACACCAAGAGAAATTGCCTTGTGCCGCCCTTTTATTGAACGGCACATTTATTTAGCGCGTCCTCGTGTTCTTATAGCACTAGGAGGCGTTGCTGCACAGTTTCTTACTGGATCTCAAAATGGGATTATCCGAACAAGAGGGAAATGGCATATCTATGAAAGCGAGGATAATATAAAAATACCTGTTATGCCAACTTTCCACCCAGCTTACCTTCTTAGAACCCCTAGTCAAAAGAAGCTTACATGGATAGACTTCTTAGAAGTAAAAAATCGCCTCGACAGCCTTTTGTAATTCTTTAATCCTATATTGCTTCTAAAATTAACACACCCTTCTTTAACTCTTAAAATACAAATGGGAAAAAACTATGAAACAGCCAATAACATCTATTTATCGTTTGGAAGACTACCAACCAACCCCTTACGTTATCCCTAAAACACAACTTTCTTTCCAATTAGCACCGACAAAAACCTATGTTACAGCCATATTGTCTATTGAATCCCGTCACGATACAAAAGAATTAACACCTCTTGTTCTTTCTGGTGATGATCTTACTTTAATTTCCGTTTCTATTAATGATGAGATATTAGCCCCAAACACTTATAAAGTGACGCCTTCACGTTTAGAAATTACAACGCCACCAACGGTTCCTTTTACATTGAAATTGGTTACGGAACTGAATCCTGAAAGCAACCGCCAACTTATGGGGCTTTATCTTTCAAATGGTGTTTATTGCTCACAATGCGAATCGGAAGGTTTTCGTCGTATTACTTATTTTTACGACCGCCCAGATGTTCTTTCTACCTATAGAGTGAAAATTGAAGCAGATACCCAAACAATCCCAATCTTGCTTTCAAATGGTAATCTGGTGGAAACAGGAACTTTAGAAAATAATCGCCATTTTGCCATTTGGGAAGATCCTTATCCCAAACCATCTTATCTCTTTGCTTTAGTAGGTGGAGATCTTGATAAGTTAGAAGACCATTTTACAACTGTATCTGGACGACGTATCGAGCTTGGTATCTATGTAGAAAAAGGAAAAACCGAACGCGCAACCTATGCAATGGATGCTCTTAAACGTTCCATGCGTTGGGATGAACAATGTTTTGGGCGCGAATATGATCTTGATGTTTTCAATATTGTTGCTGTTTCCGACTTTAATATGGGAGCAATGGAAAACAAAGGCCTTAACGTTTTTAATGATAAATATGTTCTTGTCGATCCTGAAACAGCAACCGATCAGGATTATAGAAATGTTGAACGTGTCATTGCACATGAATATTTTCATAATTGGAGCGGTAATCGTGTTACCTGTCGCGATTGGTTTCAACTCTGTTTAAAAGAAGGATTCACTGTTTATCGTGATCAGGAATTTTCATCAGATCAAAATGTACGCAGCCTACAGCGAATTGAAAATGTAAAAGCATTAAAAGCAACGCAATTTGCAGAAGATGCAGGACCTCTTGCGCATCCTGTGCGTCCTCGTCAATATAGCCAAATTAATAATTTTTACACAACAACTGTTTATGAAAAAGGTGCTGAAGTTGTTCGCATGATACGGACTATTTTAGGTCCTACTCTTTTTCGTAAAGGCACTGATCTTTATTTTCAACGTCATGATGGACAAGCTTGTACAATTGAAGATTTTATTACCTGTTTTGCTGAAGTGTCTGGTCAAGACTTCTCCCAATTCATGCTATGGTATGAACAGGCAGGAACACCCAATGTAGAAATCGATAGTCATTATAGCGATGGTGTTTTAACAATTCATGCAAAGCAACATATTCCCGTTACCCCACAACAAAAAACAAAAAAGCCCATGTTTATCCCTATCGCTTTTGGACTCCTAGGACCTAATGGAGAAAACCTCACCTATGAAGCAGATACAGATATTCAATCAGATGTTATGCTTTTATCCAAGGAAAGCCAAACCTTTACATTAAAGGGACTGCGTGAAAAACCCGTTTTATCACTGCTGCGAGACTTTTCAGCACCAATCATTCTACACACTCCATTCAATGAAAGAGAACTTATTTTTCTTGCACAACATGATGACAATCACATCAATCGCTGGCAATCTCTTAATCATTTAATGACGCAAGCTTTGATTCAAAGCATTCAAGATAAAACACAAGAAAAAGCAACACTTCCTTCTGCTTTGCTAAAGCTGATTGAAACGATTATAACAGATGAAACCTTAGAGCCTGAATTTCGTGCCTTCTGTTTAAATTTACCTAGTGAAGTTGAGCTTGCTCATACAATCGGTAAAAATATTGACCCAGATCGTATTCATTATGTCCGCAATCAGTTTTTAGTTTCACTTGCACAAACTCATCAAGAGCTCTTAACAAAATTCTATGGACAAATGCAAACCCAAGAGCCCTATTCACCAAACACTGCACAAGCTGGAAAGCGAGCATTAAAGAATATCATACTGGATTACCTTTCCATTGCTGAAGCCAATCCAAATCGAGCTGCTATACAGTATGCAACAGCTGATAATATGACTGACCGTATGGCGAGTATCGCTGTTCTCGTGAAGCGTTTTAATGAAAATGAGCAGGCACAAAATGCCTTAAATGATTTTGAAAACCGCTATCGGCATGACCCTTTGGTCATGGATAAATGGTTTTCTATTCAAGCAATGGTTGCTGACACATCAACACTCGAGAATGTTCAAAAGCTCATGCAACATCCGCTGTTTTCACAAGATAATCCTAATCGTGTACGTTCTCTAATCGGTGTTTTTGCCTCTAACAATCTCACGGGCTTTAACAGGATGGATGGAGCATCTTATCATTTTCTTTGCCAAGTCATTTTGGAAATTGACAAAAAAAATCCACAGCTTGCTTCACGATTATTAACAATGATGCGCTCTTGGCGACAATTAGAACCTATTCGACAACAAAAACTTGAAACTGAATTAAAAATGATTGCTGCTGCGCCAAAATTATCAAGCGATGTTGCTGATATCATCAACCGTCTGCTTACTTGAAACAAAAAATTATTTTAAATCAATATGCTATAATATTTTTTAAAATAAATTCTATAAACTATTCGATCATCATTAAACCTATAAACAGGCAATCTAAGCCTGTTTATAGATCACGTTTAAAGTACTTTTTTCTTTTCATATTCCAAAATCATAAAAGTAAAATTATTTTTTTAAAAAAAAGACTGGACAGAAGACTCCTGTTTTGATTCATTGCACTCGATGGGGTTACTATGAATATCGAAGCAGTTTTTAAATCACATTATTCCAGAATTAAAGGAACGCGAAATGGCTAAATTGGACGCATATAATGCGCCAAGGGAGGTGTATGCTGATTCAAAATCAAGCGCTCAAAGTCGCAAGGAGCGGACAGAGCGTACCAATCTGTATTCTGGTTCTGCCTATAAAAAACTTCTTTTTATTGAACCTTGGCTGCGACGTTCACTCCCATTTGTAATTCTTGCATTTCTTGTTATACTAGCAGCAATCCGTTTCCTATCAATCTATGATTGGCGCAACACAATTGATAAAAACACGCATTCTACCATCGCTCTCTTAGCTTCTCATATTACCAATACAATCGACCGTGACTTACTTGCCGCCACTCGACAAGGAAAAGCTGCTGCTCTTTCTCATAATCATTTACAAAATATCCTGACTAATTTTCGTAACAAAGGTTTTATAAAAACCAGCGCTGTTATTGCTATTGTCGATCAAAAAGGCAATGTCCTAGCTTCATCAAGTTCCGAGATTGTCTTAGGAAAACCCTTACAGAATTTTACCTCTGAAAGCATTACTTTACAAGCTCTAGGAAAACATGCTGGAATCATGAAAATTACAATAGGAAAAGATATTCCTGCTCTCGCTTCCTTTCAGCAAACAGAAAATGGACAATATGGGGTATTCATCAGTGAAAAAATGCAACATATTTACATGGAATGGCGGAAAGCTCTCTCGTTAAATATAACCATGTTCATTGGAACTAGTGGCGTTATCCTTGCTCTTCTTTATGCTTATTACAACCAAATTGTACGAGCACGCAAAACAGATCTTGTTTCAGAAAAAATTCAAAACCGTATTGATATGGCAATGATGCGTGGACGCTGTGGACTATGGGATTGGAATATGGCAAGTGGACGCGTCTACTGGTCACGAGCAATGTACGAAATGCTCGGCTATGTCCCTCAAGATGCATTGCTCTCAATTTCCCAAATTAGCGCCATTATCAATCCAAATGATGCGAATTTTTTTGACCTTGCTCAGGAATTAATGAGCGGTAAAAAAAAGCATATCGATATTAACGTTCCTATGCGTCATGCTGATGGTCATTATGTATGGATGCGCATTCGTGCCGAAGTTACTGAAGAAGAAGAACCCCATTTGGTTGGTATTTCCTTCGATATTAGTGAACAGCAACAATTGGCTGAACAAACAGCGCAAGCCGACCTTCGTATCCGTGATGCGATTGAAAACATTTCAGAATCTTTCGTCTTGTGGGATGCTGAAGGACGTTTAGTCATGTCCAACAGCAAATTTTGCGAATATGCCGCTATTCCTAAACAAATTCTCCAATCAGGTATCCAACGTGCAACCGTCGAAGCCATGGCACGCCCTGCACTCAGTGAATATCCCCTTAAAGATGATGGTACTGGTAACTTAACCAGTATTCGCCAAACGGCAGATGGTTGTTGGCTCAAAATTAACGAACGACGAACCCAAGATGGAGGATTGGTTTGTATTGGTACTGACATTTCTGAGCTTAAACAACAACAGGAAAAATTTGAAGACAGTGAAAGGCGTCTTTTTTCTTTCATTCAAGAACTCAAGCGCGCGCGAGGGAGTGCTCAACAACGCGCAACAGAAGTTGAAAAACTTAATAAAAGTCTGAAAGCAGAAAAAGAACGCGCCGAAAGTGCTAATAAGGCTAAATCAGAATTTTTAGCCAATATGTCTCATGAATTGCGCACGCCTCTGAATGCTATTCTTGGTTTTTCAGATATCATGTTGCAATCGACTTTTGGTCCTCTTGGTTCACAACGCTATAAGGAATATATGCATGATATTTACAATTCAGGAACCCATCTTCTAACCCTTATCAATGACATCCTTGATATGTCAAAAATCGAAGCAGGAAGATTTACGCTTGATTGTAAAAATACCGATCTTGAGCCCATCATTAGTGAAGCAGTACGAACACTAACGCCCCAAGCTCAAGAAAAAAATATTGTTGTTACAACAAACATTACCCCAGAACTTCATGCTGAAGTTGATGGTCGTGCAATGAAACAGATTTTCCTTAATCTCATCTCTAATGCCGTTAAATTTACGCCTTCTGGCGGAAATATTGATGTCTGCGCTTTCAAGAAAAAAAATAACCTTATTTTTAAAATTACAGATACAGGCGTTGGTATCCCCCAATCAGCAATTAAAAAACTTGGGCAACCTTTTGAACAAGTCGAAAATCAGCTCACTAAATCTCATACGGGCTCAGGTCTTGGATTAGCCATTTCACGCTCCTTGCTAGAACTCCACAAAGGAAAACTTGAAATTACTTCAAAAGAAATGAAAGGAACAACTGTAACGATTATAATGCCCATCACACAAAGTTAAATTTTTCCATTTTGTTCCCGTTGTAGTAAAATCTGTTTCCGTTTTTCCCCCCAACGATACCCTGAAATAAAACCATTTTTACGCACAACACGATGACACGGAATGATAATAGCCAATTCGTTACGTGCACAGGCATGAGCAACGGCACGAAAAGCTTTCGGCATACCAATACGGCATGCTAAGATCTCATATGAAATTGTTTCACCACATGGTATATCACATAATACTGCCCATACTTGTCGTTGAAAAACTGTACCATTTATATCTAAGGGAAAATTATATTTTTTTACCAGCTTAGGTGTTTCTATCATGGCTATAATATGGGCAACTTCTCTCTTAAATGTATTGTCACCTACAACTTGTTGTACATCACCAAAGCGTATCGTAAACTCCTGTAATAATTGCTCTATAGTGTCTCCTAACGCTATATGACAAATCCCTTTTTGAGACCTAGCCACCAAAAGCTTTCCTATTGATACATCTTTCAGACAGAATACTCTCGTTTGGGAAATATTCAGCATTTTAGCCTTCTTTATATTTTAAAAAGTTTTGAACATCATCCATAAAGTAAAGGGAGAGTATTCACTATCTTTTAAAAACAAACAAAATCATTCTGAAATGATCTCCTTAGCCATTGTATTAAAATACACTCTCACCCTTTTATGAAACAGACACATCTATAGATTGACGTTCCCTACCCTAAAACAGAAACTTCGACCAGAGCTGATTTATCAACAATCTTGCTATTTATCTAACAGATTCCAACTGAAACCATTTGATATAGTTTATTTCATAAGCTCTCTACAGACAAATCTTGTCCTGAATTTTATCATATACTAACAAAAAATACCTTAATGTGGTCAATTTTCATACCTTATATCACAGCTCTAAACGGCAGTATTTTACGGAACAACACGATAAGCTTCCCACTTCATTTTACGAAATCCCATTGAACCATAAATAATGGCTTATGTTTTACAAGCAATAGAAAAAGAGCGTGCTCTCTTAGGCAAAAAATGTCATAAAACACAAAATATACCGGCAATGGATTGGAAAGATGTTCCGGCTTTTTATGCTCCACGTATGCTTGAATATTCTAATTTGTTAGAGCACTGTTATTATTTTTTTATCAAAGGTCATACTTTTGATAGACTGACGAGATGACTCAACTCAAAAAAGAAATTTATCTTCAATTTTATGAAAAAAAGCATGGAAAAGGTATTTTAATGCTTACTTTCTTTGTCACTTAACTTATAAAATGATTGTAGCCTCAGAACTGAAATATTTTGCCCGCAACAATCGCACATAGATATTTGTCATAGGAAAAAGTCATGCCCAAACGCACAGATATAAAATCTATTCTTATCATCGGAGCAGGACCTATTATCATTGGTCAGGCATGTGAATTTGATTATTCAGGCACTCAAGCCTGTAAAGCATTAAAAGAAGAAGGTTACCGAATTATTTTGGTAAATTCTAATCCTGCCACGATTATGACAGATCCAGATCTAGCTGATGCAACTTATATAGAGCCCATTACTCCTGAAATAGTTGCCAAAATTATTGCCCACGAGCGTCCCGATGCCCTTTTACCCACTATGGGAGGACAAACAGCCCTCAATACTGCTTTATCATTAAAGCGTATGGGTATTTTAGACCGCTATCATGTTGAAATGATAGGAGCCAATGCTGATGCTATTGATAAAGCTGAAGATCGTGCTTTATTCCGCCAAGCGATGGCAAAAATCGGTTTGGAAACGCCACGCTCTATGTTAGCCAATGCAACAGAACTGAAAGAAGAAAATCGCCAACAACACGCAAAAACGTGTGCTGAACTTAAAGCCAAGCTTTCTGGTGCTGCGCTTGACAAAGCACTCGAAGAACTTGAGCGCAACTGGCGACATACCGAAGCTGATCGTAAACAACATTATATTGCTCATGCAACAGCAAAAGCAGTTCAAGCTCTTGATGTTGTTGGGCTTCCAGCTATTATTCGTCCTTCATTCACCCTTGGTGGAACTGGTGGTGGAATTGCTTATAACCGCTCTGAATTCTATGAAATTATTGAACGTGGGCTTGAAGCTTCACCAACAACAGAAGTATTAATTGAAGAAAGTGTTTTAGGGTGGAAAGAATATGAGATGGAAGTTGTTCGTGATAAGAACGACAATTGTATCATCGTTTGTTCTATTGAAAACATTGATCCGATGGGGATTCATACCGGTGATTCGATCACTGTAGCACCTGCTCTCACCTTAACCGATAAAGAATATCAATGTATGCGCAATGCCTCGATTGCTGTTTTGCGTGAAATTGGTGTTGAAACGGGGGGATCCAATGTACAGTTTGCTGTCAATCCTGAAAATGGGCGCCTCATTGTTATTGAAATGAATCCGCGTGTTTCTCGCTCTTCAGCGCTTGCCTCAAAAGCAACGGGGTTTCCCATTGCTAAAGTAGCGGCTAAACTGGCTGTTGGTTATACTCTTGATGAATTAAAAAATGATATCACGGGTGGTGCAACACCAGCATCATTTGAACCTTCTATTGACTATATTGTGACAAAAATTCCTCGTTTTGCGTTTGAAAAATTTCCCGGTTCATCACCTGTCCTCACAACTGCGATGAAATCTGTAGGAGAAGTCATGGCAATTGGACGCACTTTTCAAGAATCGTTACAAAAAGCACTCCGTGGACTTGAAACAGGGCTTACGGGTCTTGATGAAATTGTGATTCCAGAGCATGCTGAAGGTGATGAAAAAAGTTCTATACGCTCCGCCATTGCCATACCAAGCCCTGATCGTCTACGCTATATTGCTCAAGCCATGCGCACAGGCTTACCCTTAAACGAGATTCACCAAATTAGCAAAATTGATCCGTGGTTTTTAGAACAAATAGCCTCCATCATTGAAATGGAGCAGCGTATCCGCATTCATGGATTACCCCAAGACGCAGATAACTTACGTATGTTAAAAGCTATGGGCTTTTCAGATGCGCGATTAGCCTCCCTTACAGGGAAAGAACCCGATTATATCGCAGCTTTACGCAAATCACTGAATGTTAAACACGTCTTCAAACGGATTGATACTTGTGCCGCTGAATTTTCTTCTCCTACAGCCTATATGTATTCAACATATGAAGTTCCCTTTGCAGGTGTAGAGCACTCGGAAGCACACGTTTCTGAACGCAAAAAAATTGCTATTTTAGGCGGAGGACCAAACCGCATTGGGCAAGGTATTGAATTTGATTACTGTTGCTGCCACGCTGCTTTTGCACTGCGTGATGCAGGATTTGAAGCGATTATGATTAACTGTAATCCTGAAACAGTTTCAACCGACTATGATACCTCTGATCGCCTTTACTTTGAATCTTTAACAACAGAAGACGTTATCGCTATTTTAGAAGCAGAACAGGAAAAAGGAGATTTGGTTGGAGTCATCGTCCAATTTGGCGGACAAACACCCTTGAAATTGGCAAGCGCTCTAGAAAAACACAACATCCCCATCCTAGGTACTTCACCTGACGCTATCGACTTAGCAGAAGATAGAGATCGCTTTCAAAAACTGTTATTTAAACTTAATTTAACACAACCTCAAAATGGTATCGCCCACTCCATTGAACAAGCACGCCTCATTGCCCACGAACTAGGCTTCCCCTTGGTTGTACGTCCCTCTTATGTTTTAGGAGGACGTGCTATGCAAATTATCCGTGATGAACGTAGCTTACAAAATTATTTACTTGAGAGTGTCCCCGAATTAATTTCAGAAGATATCAAAGTCCGTTATCCTAACGACACAACAGGACAAATCAATATATTGCTTGGTAAAAATCCGCTTCTCTTTGATACCTATTTAACAGAAGCAATTGAAGTAGACGTCGATTGTCTATGTGATGGCAAAGAAACACTAATCGTTGGTATTATGGAACACATTGAAGAAGCTGGTATCCACTCTGGTGATTCAGCATGTTCTTTACCAGTCCATACGCTCTCAAATAAAATAGTTACTGAATTAGAGCGCCAAACCAAAGCATTAGCACAAGCACTTCATGTTCGCGGCTTAATGAATGTACAATATGCTATAAAAGATGACACCATTTATGTCTTAGAAGTCAATCCCCGTGCTTCACGTACTGTCCCATTTGTTGCAAAAACGATTGGTCGCCCTATTGCTAAAATGGCTGCACGTATTATGGCAGGAGAAACGCTTCATGATGCTCTTCAAGCTTATGGTGGATTACCTTCTTTGCAAAAAAAACAACATATTGCCGTCAAGGAAGCAGTATTTCCTTTTGCTCGTTTTTCAGGTGTTGATACACTTCTTGGTCCAGAAATGCGCTCAACCGGTGAAGTTATGGGTCTTGACTATGAATTTTCGCTTGCTTTTGCTAAAGCCCAACTTGGAGCTGGTGTAAAACTCCCTAAAGAGGGAACTTTGTTCGTTTCTGTAAGGGATGAAGATAAAAAACGCATCTTAAATCCTGTAAAACGTTTAACTGAGCTTGGCTTTTCTGTTGTCGCCACAAGTGGAACACAAAAATTTCTCACCGAACACCACGTTGAAGCAAAAAAAATCAACAAAGTTCTAGAGGGACATCCCCATATTGAAGACGCTATTCGTAATCGCCAAATTCAATTAATTTTTAATACAACTAGCACTGCCAGTGCCATCTCAGACTCAAAATCATTACGTTATGCAGCACTCATGCAAAATGTTCCCTATTATACAACAATAGCTGGAGCCAAAGCCGTCGTAGAAGCGATCAAAGCACTCAAAAAAAGGCACCTTGAGGTACGTTCACTACAAAGTTATTTTAGTTGAATTTTTTTCTACTTAGCAAAATGTACACTGTTTTCTTATTTTTTCTTTATATAAAAATTGATTAAGACTTGCTTTTTGTTCTAAAAACTTTTATAGAGGTTTCATCGAATTTTCGGTTACGTGACTTTCTTTCCTGTGCAATCTGCACTTTCGGCGAAACTTCTCCCACCTAATTTCGATCTACAACCGTATTGAAGAAATGAAAGCTTCAATGCTCAATATAATTATATATTCTAAGGAGTTTCCTATGTCTACAGGAACAGTTAAGTGGTTTAATACAACAAAAGGTTTCGGATTCATTCAGCCTAGCGATGGTAGTGCAGATGTATTTGTACACATTTCTGCCGTCGAGCGTTCAGGTCTAAACAGTCTTAATGAAGGGCAAAAAATCTCTTATGATGTTCTTCAAGATCGTCGTTCAGGAAAATTTGCCGCTGGTAACCTTGCAGCACTTTAAAGTTTAAATTCTGCAATATTTTATTTAGAAATCTTCGTCTGTAAAGACGAAGATTTTTTTATTTTGTATAAAGCATTATTTTACCTTGTTAAAATAAAAGACTGCTTATCTCCTTTGCACAATTTATCAAACCTCTCTTATACTTCCTCAAAAACTTTCATAAAATCTACGAAGAGATTATCTTGTAAAAGATCTCAAAAAAGAAGAATATAAAGCCCGTGTAAGAGTATTTTGGAAGTTTTTTATTGCATACAATATAATCTCTTATAGAATATCCTTAAAGCAATAACCATTTGTTGATATAATATAAGGATTTAAAATTATGGCTTTTATTGCCGACAAGCTGTCTCGTATCAAACCTTCTGCAACAATTGCTGCTTCTCAAAAGGCCCGTCATTTAAAAGCATTAGGGCGAAATGTTATTGCTTTAAGTGCTGGAGAGCCAGACTTTGATACCCCAGACAACATCAAAAACGCGGCTATTGAAGCTATTCGAAGGGGAGAAACAAAATACCCTCCCATATCTGGAATTCCAGAATTGCGCCAAGCAATTTCTGCAAAGTTTAAAAGAGAAAATAACCTTCTTTACCAACCAGAACAAATTATTGTTGGTACTGGTGGAAAACAAATTCTCTTTAATGCATTCATGGCAACTTTGAATAAAGGAGATGAGGTCATCATTCCATCCCCTTATTGGGTTAGTTATCCAGAAATGGTTGCACTCAACGATGGTACGCCTGTCTTTTTAGAAACAAAAGCCGAATTTTCTTATAAACTCCAACCACAAGAGCTAGAAGCTGCCATTACCCCCAAAACCAAATGGTTCATCTTTAACTCTCCTTCAAATCCATCAGGTGCCGCTTATACACATAATGAATTGAAAAAACTTACAGATGTTTTAGTAAAATATCCTCATGTTTATATCCTTTCCGATGATATATATGAACATCTCACATATGAGGGTTTTACCTTTGTGACTCCAGCTCAAGTAGAACCAGCGCTTTATGAGCGTACACTCACAATGAATGGTGTTTCTAAAGCCTATGCAATGACAGGATGGAGAATCGGTTATGCAGGCGGACCACAAGAATTAATTAAAGCCATGGATACCATTCAAGGACAGCAAACATCTGGAACAAGTGTCATTTCACAATGGGCTGCGGTTGAAGCACTCAACGGACCACAAGACTTTATTGCTAAAAATAAAAGTATTTTTCAAGCACGCCGTGATCTCGTTGTCTCCATGCTAAATCAAGCTCTTGGCATTTACTGTCCAACGCCTGAGGGTGCTTTTTATGTTTATCCTTCTTGCACCGGACTTATTGGAAAGAAAACACCCAATGGTCAACGTATTACGAATGATGAAGACTTTGCCATAGCGCTTCTGGAAACAGAAGCTGTTGCTGTCGTCCAAGGATCTGCTTTTGGACTTGGATCAACTTTTCGTATTTCTTATGCAACATCAGAAGAATTACTTGAAAAAGCTTGTATACGTATACAGCGTTTTTGCAACAGTTTAATTTAAAATTTTTAATATCATCTCTTGTGATTGTTTTTTGCCGAATGTTAGTATATCCGAGAAAATATCTGAAACTGTGTCATGGTCTAAATCTATCGACTCAGCAAAAATATCTATGAATAAACACAAAAATAGATGCTGTAGATAAAGATCAAAAAAATTTAGCTATCAAATAAATGAATCGGTCTATTATCATAAGAGATGACAAGCCTATTCTACTTTCTCCATTCAATTTATAACTCTAAAAAAGACCGAGCACTTTTAAACACAATTGCCCTTATAATCAAAGGCCCTTACAATAAAATCTCTTCTATTTCTCAGCTTCTTCTTCGTCCTAAAACGAAGAAGAAGCCACCTCCCATCGTTGTGTAAGCAATCCAGTTTCCTTTAAGTTCTATTTAATAACTACTTGATTTACTTCATAGGCTTTATGAACAAGACCTGCCTTAAATATTCACCTCACATTCTAATAAAAAGCACTTCATGTATAAGGTTTTAAATATTTTATATCACCCCCCTAAAAGACAGACTTTTACAGTACAATAGAATATCCCCTCTCAAACTCCTCATTGAATTTTAGTATTCTTAAAAAAATTGTTGGATATCCACCAGTTTCGAAATTTTTTCTTTATCATCTTCCCATATATTGCAATTTCTAGGGACTCTTTCAAAAATTAAAAAAAAAGCCGGACATATGTCCGGCAAATTTGGAAAATCCTCAGAGATAAAATCAATCTGATAGATCTTCGTAAGGGAACACTCAAGAAAACGAAACTGGGAGGCAACATAATCAAGAGATAGTATTCTATGTCATTTTATAAGGAAAAGCACAACAAAGACTTAAGCGTATCTGCTATGCAATAAACACATAGCTTTAAATTTGTCTCCATCATGTACCACTCTCTTTAATTAAATAGTAAAAATGTTAACTACACCATCACACGATTGTCCATTTTTCAATATATAATAACCCTCACGGTTGCTAGCATTCATAAAAAACATTTATCCCTCTTTTCAAAAATATTTACCCGTACGAACTCCCTCCACTTTTAATGTGCAACAAATAATTTTAATTGATTCAATATAGGCAAATTTGAAACGAAAGAATATTACGGGAGTCTCAAGTTGCAAAACAGCTAATTATTCCTTATAAATTAAGATATTAATATTAAAAAGACCACTGGCGAGCTTTTAAAAAAATATAATCTCGAAAAGCATTTAACCTTGCCAAATTCTTTAAATTATAAGGATAACAAAAAAAAGTATCAAAAGAAGGAATATCAACCATATCAGGAAAAAGACGCACTAAATGCTCATCATTATTGACGATATAATCAGGAAGCACAGCAATCCCAAGATCACGCATAAGCGCATTCTTTATTGAGATGATATTGTTGATTTGTAAAACTGAAACGCGCAATGATCCATCACTTCTACCAGCCTTTTCCAACCAATTTAAACCAGACAAATAAGGTGGAACAGGTTCACCGAACGAAATAATACGATGCTCATCGAGATCAGACAATTTTTCCGGCTTTCCATAATTTGCAATATACTTTTCCGAAGCATAGACATGCATATGAATTGTAAAGAGTTTTCTTTGTATAAGATCAGGTTGTTTGGGTTGATGTAAGCGAACAGCACAATCCGCATGACACATTGTCAAATCAAGCTCTTCATCGGAAAGCAAAAGCTGAACCTGCATATCAGGATAAAGACTAAGAAATTCTGGCATACGCTCTGCAATCCACCCTGCCCCCATTCCAAAGGTCGAGGTCACACGCAAGTGCCCCGTTGGTTTTGCATAGCTTTCACTTAATTGCAAACGCACACTTTCAAGCTTCATCAAAACATCATGAGCTGTACGATAAAGAGTTTCTCCCTGTTCTGTAAGAATCAAACCACGCGCATGACGTTGAAATAAGGATACCCCAACCTCTTGTTCTAAAGCCGAAACCTGTCGTGAAACGGCTGATTGAGATAAATGAAGTTTTTGAGCAGCATGCGTAAAAGATCCCGCTTCTGCTGCAGCGTGAAAAACCCTTAACTTATCCCAATCCAACGGTGGCGCCACAATTAATTCTACCTCTATATTCTCTATGTTCTCAATGAATGACTAACGCCTGGGTATATCCAAAAACCGTTCTGCTTCCAACGCTGCCATACATCCTCTTCCCGCAGCTGTTACAGCTTGGCGGAATGTTTCATCTGTCACATCCCCAGCAGCAAAAACACCAGCAATGCTTGTTGCTGTTGAGTCTGGTGCTGTCCATAAATAGCCGCCTCGTTTTTGTTTCAGCTGTCCTTCAAACAGAGAAACAGCAGGATCATGCCCAATGGCAATAAATATGCCCTCTGCATTCACTTTCATCTCGTGACCTGTCTTAACATTTTTCAGACGTGCCCCTGTTACAACAGCGCCCTTTGAATCTTGAGCTGGCAGCCCCACAATTTCTTCAACCACATGATCCCAAAGAACACGCACATTATTACAAGCCAGCAACCTATCTTGCAAAATTTTTTCTGCCCGAAACTGTCCCCGCCTGTGAACCACGCTTACACTCTTAGCCAAATGCGATAAATAAAGTGCTTCTTCAACAGCCGTATTTCCTCCTCCCACGACAATAACGTCCTTATCACGATAAAAAAAGCCATCACATGTAGCACAAGCGGAAACACCTCCGCCCATAAAGGTCTGTTCACTTTCTAAACCAAGCCAGCGCGCTTGAGCTCCTGTTGCAATAATCAGTGCATCACAAGAATATTGTGTTCCTGAATCCCCATATAAGACAAAAGGATACTTCAACAAATCAGCCTTTATAATTGTATCATAGACAATTTTTGTCCCCATATTCTCAGCTTGTTTTGCCATTTGTTCCATCAACCATGGTCCTTGAATGGGATCTGCAAAACCTGGATAATTCTCAACATCAGTTGTAATTGTCAATTGTCCCCCCTGCTGCAAGCCCGTCACCAAAACCGGCTTAAGCATTGCTCTTGCTGCATAGACCGCCGCTGTATAACCAGCCGGACCTGAGCCAATAATTAGCAGACGAATATGCGATTGTACCATTAAATCCCCTTCACTTTATTATAAATTAATTATTCTATAAATGATAACGGAATGCAGCCTTTTAAAAAAATATTTTTCAAGAGCCCTAATTATGTTATGTATACTTCTTTTCAAGTTTTATGAAAAGGTCTGATTACTAATTCATCAAGGCACGCTAATGTTAAGAATTAATCCTTATCCTATAAAGAGAAAAATGTAACTTCTTATGAGCACAAAACCATAATAAAAAGAGATACAAAGATAGGGAACGATCATTTTTCAATTTATTATCAATGTCTGTGCACGTTTTGCCTTAATCATGGGAGGAGCAATGCTTTTGCCAATTTTTGTGGATTTGCACGACAACAATCGTAATTGGATAAGCTTTCTCTATTCTTGTGCCATAACCACCATGTTAGCAACGCTGATTCTTTTAGCAACTAAGGGAGCTACTTGTCGCTTTTCAGCACGGCTTGGCTTTATGCTCACTGTTTGTCTTTGGCTTACAGGAAGCATCGTAGGTGCCTTACCTCTTTATCTTTCTCCTCTTCCCATTTCTCTAGCAGGAGCCATTTTTGAATCTGTTTCTGGAATTACAACAACAGGCTCCACAGTCCTTTCTGATCTTGATAATTTATCGCGAAGTATTTTATTATGGCGTTCTCTTATATGCTGGATTGGGGGCATTGGTTTTATCGGTTTAGCCCTCTTAATTTTGCCTTCACTGCGTGTGGGTGGCGTGCGACTTTTTCATATGGAATCATCTGATAAATCTGAAAAAATATTGCCTCGCATCAACCAAATTGCTAACGGAATTATCATCGCTTATGTTGGGTTAACATTGGCTTGTATGCTTTCTTATTTTGCTGCAGGCATGAATTTATTTGATGCCATTAACCATGCAATGAGTACAGTAGCAACAGCTGGTTTTTCAACGCATGATGCTTCTTTTGGCTATTTTTCTGATACACCAGCCATCTTAATTATTTCAACAATCTTCATGTTGCTTTCTGCTTTACCTTTCGTACTTTATGTTAAATTAGTCCTTCCTGGACACTCTAAACGCTTCCTTGACCCACAAGTGATTGTTTTTCTCCATATCGTTCTCCTTTTCAGCTTTGCTTTAGCGGCATGGCTACGGTTTTATGATCATCGCGCGTTCCACTTGATTTTCCTTGATGTCATTTTTCACCTTTCATCCATTATTAGCACCACCGGTTACAGCGCTGAAGATTATCAACTTTGGGGACCGTTTGCGCTTGGAATTTTCTTTATTGTTTCTTTTACAGGCGGATGTGCTGGTTCTACTTCTGGTGGCATGAAAATCAATCGCCTCATTATTCTTTGGCGTATTACACAAACAAATATAGAAAAACTTCTTTCTCCTAATGTCGTTGTAAAAGCGCGCTACGATCACTCAAATATATCAAATGATGTTGCTCAAGCCGTTTTGTTTTTTGTCTGTCTTTATATGTTTTGCCTTGTTATCGGCACTGCACTTTTGCTTACAACCGGTCTTGACTTTACCTCTGCCTTTACGGGGGTCTTAACCGCACTTTCAAATGTTGGTCCAGGCTTTGGAGATATTATTGGCCCCACTGGTAATTTCTCTACAATCAACGATCATGCTTTATGGATTTTAAGTTTTCTAATGTTAGCTGGACGCCTTGAAATCATAACAATATTCGTCCTTTTTATTCCCGCTTTCTGGCGTGAACAATTCTAATGCAGAGATATTTTATGCTACCATGATAAAAAATTTACAAGATAAAAAGGCGAGAACAGTATGCGTCATAATATTCACTCCTCACCCAATCTACTGAAGATTTCCTAAAATTTCATACAAAACATCATATCAATGATATAAAAATAATTCAACAAAAACAATCAAATACCGATATTCTCAAAACCATAACATATAAAACTTCACTTTATTGATCTTCTTTATCAAATAAAGTGGACGCATAGAACATTCTTTTTTACGAATAATCTCTCATGCAAAAAATATGAATATTTGCTGATAAAAGTGTTTTTTCTCTTTAATAGAGTTACACCCTTATAGAAAAAAATGCTATTATATTACGAACTCACAAGCTTGTAAAAAACATCTCACAATACTCATCACCCCCATTTCACGACAGCCCTCATGAAAGATATAAAATGGGCACCATCATTTTTACTTAAATAATAAAGTGCATACCGAAACCACAACATAAGATACAATTAGCACCATCATATTATTTTTCTGCTGTTAATGTTGCAACAAACTGCATTTCAGACAATTTATAAGAAATCTCTTTACACCCTGTCTTCAATAGTTTTTATCCACCACATGCCTTCTTCCAATTGTGATGTACAAGAAGATAGCTCTCATTGTTAATATCAACAGATTTTACATAAGAAAATCTTACGGTACTCAAAGCTCTTATTTAAATTGAAAAGGTAATTTATTTATAAAAATCAATATATATATATATTGATCTTAAATCCATCTTATCATGAATTTATTGAAAATATGTACGACTATTTTATCCATGGAGATACCATCATTATCTTTTTAAGACAAGAAAACGTTTTTTTTGCTATCTATTTAAGTCTTACAAAACCAACAATATCAGCACGACACCGTATAAGATAGTGCATAAATCCCCAGACTTGAGTTAAAGCATTATTTTCTTATTCTAAAATATCAATGAATAAAAGTAGCTTTCTTCTCTCCTAGTATGCTTTATCATAAACTACATATCGCTCTCAAGCGTATACATTTTTAATCTTTTATCCAAAATTTTGGGAACTTCTTATAGTGTTCTACTAAAGACAATATAAATTTTGTAAAATAACATTTATATCATTGAGCTGTTTTCTTGATAACTATGAAAAACCTTTAAGGAAAATACTTTTATCATTCCTCAAGAAGATTTTTGATATAATAATCAAAGTCTTTTTTCTGCAAACAGTTCTTTGTAGACACGCCCAATCTCCGCTGTCTCCTTTTCCAAAGGAAAGTGCGTACGAACATGGGTTAAAGCTTTCTTTCCGGCTGCCAATGTTTTTTCTACATCAGCAAAATAAGGTTCAATTGCTGCTGTTAAAGCCGCTCCATCTCCTGCTTTTACAACTGTTCCTGTCGCTTCTACAACCAATTCTTTATAAGCTCCTGCATCACTCGTTACAACCGCAACCTGTGATGCCATTGCTTCTAATGGTGTTAAACCGAAACCTTCTGTACGAGAGGGTGCAACATAAAGTGTTAAACGACGGTACCATAAAGGGATGTCCAGAATCTCACCAAGAAAAATAATGCGATCATCCAGACCAGCCTTAGCAATCTTTTGGCGTAATTCTTTTTCAAAATGATAATATTGCTCTGTCGTACGACCAGCGATAAGTGCTGTCCATTCAGGATAGTCAGGCAATAATGCTATCATGGCATCAACAAATAAATCTGTTCCCTTTGAGTAGCGCAGACGCCCAAAACATCCTACCGCATATTTTCCTGGAAATCCTGTCGAAGAAAAGCAATCATCAAGAGTGTGTGGTGGAATAAAACGCCTCACATCCACCCCATGCATAATAACCTTATGAGGCACTTCTAGATAAGCGCCCGTACGTGTACTGGTAGCTATAACCCTATCCATACAGCGAATCAACCATTTGGTAAAAGGCTTATGATGACGTTGTGAAGCCGAAGTAAAGATGAGTTTAAGCTTCATTCGCAAAACATCGCGCAAAAAGATCCCACAAAGCATCTCAATATTGCGTCGTGCATGCCAAATACGAAATGGCTTCCCTTTCGGACTTTTCCAAAGTCCGAAAAGGTCCCTAAAGGCAAGAGTTGGCAAAGTTCGTGGTAAACCAAACCCCAAAGTGGATATACGCACACCTTGTTCGCGTTGCAGTGGAATAAGCTGAATAATCGTAGATGTTACTCCCGATAAACGCCTTTTAAAGTGAGGCGCAATAATTTCAGTTTCGTCCAAAGATACACGCATAATAATCCATATGTTATTTAGATGTACTGAACCTTAATGATCTCGTAATTATGCGCACCACCTGGTGCATTCACCTCAATCACATCACCCTCTTGCTTGCCAATGAGTGCACGTGCGATAGGCGAAGAAATAGAGATTTTTCCAACCTTTACATCAGCTTCTTGATCTCCTACGATCTGATACACTTTTTTTTCCTCAGTATCCTCATCCAAGAGTTTAATGGTTGCACCAAATTTTATTTTGTCACCTGAAAGACGCGAGACATCTATAACTTCTGCTCGTGCGATATAATCTTCAAGCTCATTTATACGCCCCTCATTATGACTTTGCGCTTCTTTAGCTGCATGATACTCAGCATTTTCAGATAAATCACCATGCGCACGCGCCTCAGAAATTGCTTCAATAATTCGCGGACGCTCCTGTTGTTGACGCCAACGCAACTCTTCTTTAAGACTCTCAAAACCAGCTGTAGTCATCGGAACTTTTTCCATAATCCGTCCCTTTCTATTACACGGAAGGTTTAATAAAAATACAAAAAACGGCTTCCAAAATTACTTTTGGAATCCGAAAACTACGATCTTTTTTATTATATAGTACAGTATCGCTGTTTTCCATATAAAAATAAATAAAGGAAACAAAACATGCACAAATAGTGATTAAAACATCTCATTTTGGTGTTTAAAACGTTAAACTTCACTCTTCTCTTTAAAGTGTCCTAAAGAAGAAAGAATTGTATTTTTTTCTGTTTTATCATAATCTAGTAAAAGAAATTATATAGAATATGAAGAGAGAAGGATAGAAAATCTCTAAAGAAATTCTTTACAGAAAAATGAAAAAAATCGTCATTTTTTTTATGTTTGGCTCTTTCTTTTTAGCCACAACAATATCAGAGGCAGCAGATGCTTTTGTTACGAGAAATCTTAATTTTAGAACAGGTCCCAGCACTCAATATGCACTTTGCGGCTTAATCTCTGCTGGAGAATTAGTTTTTGTTAAAAACTGTGAAGGAAATTGGTGCCATATCCGATATAACACTCAAATAGGTTGGGTGTCATCTCGTTATCTTTCATTTAAAGATGGAAATGATCTTTATCACACATATACAATGTCTTTAATGCCCAAACGTACCGATTATTCTCCATAACAGCTATAATAACTTATGCCCTCTTGAATATCATCATGGCAAAAATGCAATAGTGTTCACGAACAACCACAAATATGCTCCTTCCAAAGAAATACTTCGAAGAATTTGTCTCATAAAAAACTTGATCAATATCCTAATGAAAGCTCTAATAAACCAAAATAAATCTGTTCAATAACGTTTTGCTGTTGTCGTAATAAATTTGTAAAAATTAGTATTTTCTTTAAAATCACCAGCACTTTTCTATCAAAGGATACAACAATGAAAAATGGTGTTACTGCAACAGTAGAAGCTCTTTCTGCTCTTATTGCTTCAGGTAATCCTCTTTTTAAGAATGGTGCATTATGGACACCTCACCGCCCCATTCGTCCTGAAAAATCTGAAGGTGGTATTCCATTTCAACTCGAAACATCTTTTAAACCAGCGGGAGATCAACCTCAAGCCATTAAAACTCTGGTTGAGGGAATTCAAAAAAATGAACGTACACAAGTGCTTTTGGGTGTTACCGGCTCAGGGAAAACCTATACAATGGCCAATATCATTGAAAAAACACAGCGTCCAGCTTTAATATTAGCTCCCAATAAAACTCTAGCAGCGCAGCTTTATGGGGAATTTAAAAGTTTTTTTCCCCATAATGCCGTCGAATATTTTGTTTCCTATTATGACTATTATCAACCAGAAGCCTATGTTGCACGCTCAGACACTTATATTGAAAAGGAATCCTCAATTAATGAACAAATCGACCGTATGCGCCATGCTGCAACACGCGCTGTCTTAGAGCGTGATGATGTTATTATCGTCGCATCTGTCTCCTGCATCTACGGAATTGGTTCCGTAGAAACCTATACGGCCATGACCTTCGAAATAGAAAAAGGGGACAAACTCAATCAACGAAAACTCTTGGCTGATTTAGTCTCTCAACAGTATTATCGACAAGATATCAACTTCGTTCGTGGTTCCTTTCGTGTACGAGGGGATACAATCGAAATTTTCCCTGCCCACCTCGAAGATCGTGCTTGGCGTATTTCGCTCTTTGGCGATGAAGTGGAAACAATTACGGAATTTGATCCTCTCACCGGACAAAAAACAGGCGATCTTCAATCAATTAAAATTTATGCCAACTCACACTACGTAATACCACGCCCAACACTTAACCAAGCGATGAAATCTATCAAAATGGAACTCGTTCAACGCCTCGATGAGTTGAACGAAGCTGGACGTCTTTTAGAAGCACAACGTTTAGAACAACGTACAGTTTTTGATTTGGAAATGTTGGAAACCACCGGTTCATGTCCGGGAATTGAAAATTATTCACGTTATTTAACAGGACGAAATCCCGGTGAACCACCCCCAACTTTATTCGAATATATTCCACTCAATTCTCTTGTTTTTATCGATGAAAGCCATGTAACCATTCCTCAAATTGGTGGTATGTACCGAGGTGATTTTCGCAGAAAAGCAACCTTAGCAGAATATGGTTTTCGCCTCCCTTCTTGTATGGATAACCGTCCTTTGCGCTTTGAAGAATGGGATGCTATGCGCCCACAAACGATTGCTGTCTCCGCAACACCTGGACGGTGGGAAATAGAACAATCTCACGGTACTTTTGCAGAACAAGTTATTCGCCCCACAGGGCTTGTTGACCCACCAACAGAGGTTCGTCCAGCCAAAAATCAAGTCGATGATGTTGTGAATGAAATTCGTAAAACAATTCAAAAAGGCTACCGCACACTAGTGACCGTCCTAACCAAGCGTATGGCCGAAGATTTAACGGAATATCTGCACGAACAAGGTATTCGTGTACGCTATATGCATTCCGACATTGATACATTAGAACGCATTGAGATTCTACGCGATCTTCGGCTTGGCACCTTTGATGTCCTCATTGGTATCAACTTGCTCCGAGAAGGCTTAGATATTCCAGAATGTGGTTTTGTTGCCATTCTAGATGCCGATAAAGAGGGCTTTTTGCGCTCTGAAACTTCCCTCATACAAACAATCGGACGTGCTGCACGTAACGTAGATGGCCGTGTTATCCTCTATGCAGATACGATCACTGGTTCCATAAAACGAGCCTTACAGGAGACACAAAGACGTCGACAAAAACAAATAGCCTATAATGAAGAACACCATATCACACCGAAAAGTATCAAAAAAAATATCGGAGATATTCTCAATTCAGGCTATGAAAACAACCATATTCGTACAAATATCCCTGATGTCATCGAGAAAAAAAATATGGTTGGCAACAATTTAGCATCTCATATTAAACACCTCGAAAAATTAATGCATGAAGCAGCTGCTGATCTTAATTTTGAAGAAGCAGCACGCCTTCGCGATGAAATCAAACAATTACAAAAGATAGAACTAGAACTCGCAGAGAATCCCTTAACACATCATAGAGAACAATCCCCCCATGAGCCCGTGTTACAACCAAGTCTTTTCTCCAAACCAGACCTTGCACACATGGGACCAACCATGGACACTGGTATTTTGGAAAATCAAAAAGGAAAATCTCGTAAAAACACCCCTAATCAAGCAACAATAAAACGAAAAAAACGCAATCAATGAAGGAGAAAAAAATTTCAAACCGCATAAAATAATCTTCAACTCTTCTAAAAAAAGACGAAAGCTCAAAAGCAAACAGCGTTATCCGAAAAATAGACAACCTCCAACATCAAGGGTGCTTCAATTTGTCTAAAACAACATGAGAGAGAACATTTTATAAAAAATTTCTAAAATATATTATCTTTATACAGTTATACTCTGATATCTAACTCAATATTATTTATCCTTACAAGAAAATATTCAAATAGGACACTGTCCTATAACACAAATAAAGTAAAATAAGACTTTCTCATAGAACCATAAGCCTATGATAAAAAATGATAACTTTTATTCATATCCCTATTGTTCAATTCATATTGTACCAAACAATAAAAAATTATCCCTAAATAAAGAGTTTATATTCCATAGTAAAAAATCGTGGACTCTCAATACAAACTTATTAATTAACCTCAAGCAGAGTACATTAATTGAAATCAAAATTCTGTTATGATTTCATTTTACTGTCTCCGCGATAGATTTAACTAAATAAATTTTTATTTTTTTGTCACAATAAAGCCCAAAATTGTTCAGGCTCTATTCAGTTTGAAACGTATAGGATGTGAAAAATACGAATTTACACAAGGAGCATCATTATGAAAAAAGTGATCAGGCTAGCGGTATTATCAGCAATGTCAACTGTGACCGTTTTGATGCCGCTAAATGCAACGCTTGCGGATATGGCATGGAATCGTAGTGACTCTATCTCGAGAGAAATAGATGATATGATGAGGAAGATGCGTAAAGAAACAGATGATGCGATAAGGGAAATGAGGAAGAAAGCTGATATTCTGCCTTGCGGTTTTTCTCGCTCCCATTGTTCTGATAAAAAACGTAGCTTTTTATCTGATGATTTCCAAAAGTTTGTTGATGATTTCCACAAGAGTTCTGATGACAACAAGAGAAGATTTAAAGCCAAACATGAAAGGTCTGTAGCCAAACAGAGTAAGACGGAACAACAACATCATCATCACCACCACCACCATTATCATCATGTTGAAAACAAAACATATCATTACGTCGAGCGCAAAAAGACAAAACACAGTAATATTCATATAGATAACTCAGGAGATGCTTTAGCGGTGGGTATTCTTGGTCTTGCAACAGGTACGATTCTTGGTACAATTTTAAAAAAACCAGAACAGCCACAAGTGGTTTATCAAATAGTACCACAAAATCAGGTAATTTATCAAAAAGTTCCGCAAAATCAAAGAGTTTATCAAGTGCAGCAAACAGTGGCATATGAGCCATTCCAGCAATCATTAGAATCTGATTGGCTTAACTATTGCAAGAAAAAATACCGTTCCTTTAACCCTAAAACAGGGACCTTTCGAGACCGTAATGGTTTGGAACACATTTGTTATGCCCCAATAAATTAACTTCTGTTCTGCCCTACTAAAAAGTTTTAAATGGCAAAAAAAAAACGCTTCAAAGCGTTTTTTTGTTTTCTCATATATTAAAATCTTGAAGAAAAGGATTATTTTGGTGCTCATAGCCTATACTACTTTTGGGATCATGCCCACAGATAAAACAAACATCATCGCCTAAGGGTAAAACTTTTTCTCGAAGGGATTTCATCAATTTTTCATAAGAACAGAAGGGGAAGTTCGTACGTCCAATAGAACCACGAAAGAGAACAACACCCAAGAAGGCTAAGCGCTCTTTTTCATTGAAATAAATAACATGACCAAGAGAATGCCCTAGTGTATGCAAAACCCTAAACTCATGTCCAGCAAAATACACACACTCACCATCTTCTAACTATATCGAACAACGCCCCATGATGCTTGCGGATGTAAGCCATGATTTAAGAACCATTCTCACCCGTTTCA
Organism: Bartonella sp. AA56HLJMS; assembly: GCF_042197145.1. Classification (NCBI taxonomy): domain Bacteria; kingdom Pseudomonadati; phylum Pseudomonadota; class Alphaproteobacteria; order Hyphomicrobiales; family Bartonellaceae; genus Bartonella; species Bartonella sp. AA56HLJMS. The sequence goes on from NZ_JBHIRL010000002.1 coordinate 164,998, forward strand.
AACTTCAACTAACATTAGCAAATAATGACTTTGATATCAAGCCGCTTGAGCAAGATGTGAGCGACACGCAAAACATGTTAGAAGATTACCTTGCTTTTGCCCGTAGTGAAGAAAGTGAATGTGTTAAAACTTTTGATTTAAATGCTCTTATGCAAAAATTCTCCACCGATGCGCATCTTCACAAACGTCAATTTTCCTACACCATTGAAAGCCCTACACAAATACAAGCACACCCACGTGCCTTCACGCGTCTCATCAGCAATATTGTGTCAAATGCATTTTGTCATGCCAATACTGTCAAACTAACAGCCATATCCCAACAAGAATGTTTCCCATATATCAAAAAAAGTTCCCGCAATATATTATATTTATACAGTTATAATATGATATCGAACTCAATATTTAGCCTCACAAGAGAGTAGTCAAACAGGACTGTATTCAATCACACAAATAAGGTTCTATCTTAGCACCATAAGCCTATAATAAAAAACGATAACTTTTGTTCATACACCTATTGTTCAATTCATATTGTATCAAGCAATAAAAAATTACTCATCAATAAATAATTTATAACCAATAGTAAAAAATCTGGTGCTCTAAATACAAGCTGCTTAATTAATCTTAAGAAGAGTACATTAATTGAAATCAAAATTCTGTCATGATTTTATTTTATTGTATTGATAATAGTTTTAACTAAATGAATTTTTATTTTTTTGTCACAATAAAGTCCAAAATTGTTCAGTCTCTATTCAGTTTGAAACGTGTAGGATGTGAAAAATACGAATTGACACAAGGAGCATCATTATGAAAAAAGTGATCAGGTTAGCGGTATTATCAGCAATGTCTACTGTAACCATTTTGATGCCATTAGATCCAACGCTTGCGGATATGGCATGGTATCATAACTATGATATGAGAAGGGAGGCTGGTTTACCGTCTCACAATTTTAGCTCCCATTTTTCTCATAGTGAACATCACTCTTTTGATAACCCCCACACGCGTCATTATGTTAGCCATAAATGGGGAGCACAACAACACCATCATGTTGAACACAAGACATATCATTATGTCGAGCGTAAAAAGACAAAACACAGTAGTATTAATATAAATAACTCAGGAGAAGCTTTAGCAATGGGCATTCTTGCTCTTGCAGCAGGTGCACTTCTCGGCAAAATTTTAAAAAAACCAGAACAACCACAAGTTGTTTATCAAACCGCACCACAGCATCAAATTGTATATCAACAGGCTCCACAAGAACAGATAATTTATGAAGCTCCGCAAACGGTGGAATATGAGCCAGTACAACAATCATTAGAATCTGATTGGCTTCAATATTGCAAGAAAAAATACCGTTCCTTCAACCCTAAAACAGGAACTTTCCGAGACCGTAATGGTTTGGAACACGTTTGTTATGCCCCAATAAATTAACTTCTGTTCTGCCCTATTAAAAAGTCTTAAATGGCAAAAAAAAACGCTTCAAAGCGTTTTTTTTATTTGCTCATATATTAAAATCTTGAAGAAAAGGATTATTTTGGCGCTCATAGCCTATGCTACTTTTGGGACCATGCCCACAGATGAAACGAACATCGTTGCCTAAAGGTAAAACTTTTTCTCGAAGAGATTGCATCAATTTTTCATGGGAACAAAAGGGGAAGTCCGTACGTCCAATAGAGCCACGAAAAAGAACATCACCCAAGAGGGCTAAGCGCTCTTTTTCATTGAAATAAATAACATGACCAGGAGAATGCCCTGGTGTATGAAAAACCTTAAACACATGTCCAGCAAAATGAACGCACTCACCATCTTCTAACCATCGATCAGGAATACAAATGCAAGCATCAGTGATGCCATAATTTTTTGCGCTTTCGCTCACGGCATCCATCACAGGCTTATCATCGCGATGTGAACCGATAATTTTTACATTAAGCGCTTCTTTCACTTGCATTGCTGCTCCTACATGATCAAAATGACCATGTGTTATCCAAATAGCCTCAACGATAACACCATTCTTTTCGATTACGTCTTGAATTCGTGGCCAATCACCACCAGGATCAACGAGAACCCCCGTTTTACATTCACTATCAAAAAGCAAAGTGCAATTTTGTTGGAATGTCGTAACTGGAATAATATGTATATTAAGACTACCCATAATATCCTTTTCAAAAATAACTTTTTTAAATTTATAAATAAAACTTTCTCTCCTTTAAGGTAAAGGTGCTGCTCGACAGCTTTATACAACTTATGTAAACTTGCATTTTGTGTAAACTAAATTTTTATCAAGGTTTTTTTAAGAATGAGCAATCACGTTCAAGTTTTGTGTGACGATGCCCCTCACCTTCTTGTGATTGATGACGATACACGTATTCGCAATCTTTTATTTCAGTTTCTCATTAAAAATGGATTTCGTGTTTCAGTTTCAGCTAATGCGAATGAAGCAAGACGACTGTTAGCAAGTTTAGATTTTGATCTTCTTATTGTTGATGTCATGATGCCTGGCGAAAACGGTATTGATCTCACTCATTCACTCCGCCAAACAAAAGATGTCCCTATCTTCATGTTAACAGCTTTATCAGAAATAGGCAATCGTATCCGTGGATTAGAAGCAGGGGCAGATGATTATCTGGCTAAGCCGTTTGACCCTCGTGAACTTCTCCTTCGCATCAACGCCATTTTACGACGTGGTTTTCCCCCTCACCAACCCAAAATTGAGCAAATAGTTTTTGGTCCTTATATATTTTCAATTTCACGACGCGAACTCAAAAAAGGAGGAGAAATTATTAAATTAACAGATAAAGAACAAGAAATGATGATCATTTTTGCCGAAAATGCAGGCGATACAATTCCGCGCCATAAATTCGCGACCGATGACAGCAATGTAAGTGAACGTGCCATTGATGTGCAGATCAACCGCCTTCGTCGTAAAATCGAAAAAAACCCAGCACTGCCTATATGGCTCCAAACCGTGCGAGGAATAGGGTACAAACTCTCTATTGAATAGGCACAAGAATGATCAAACCTTTAAGATTTTTTCTTCGATGGTTAACGAAAAAAATGCCTAAACGGCTTTATGCTCGCTCTTTGATCATTATCATCGCTCCCATGGTGCTTCTGCAAACGGTCATTGCTTATGTCTTTATGGAACGCCATTGGCAAATGGTAACCGAGCGTCTTTCAACGGCTGTCGTGCATGATATTTCAGCCATTATTGATATTCTTGAAACATATCCCCAACAAGATAACTATGAAGATATCAAGCGTATTGCACAACAACGTATGGGATTAAATATTTCTATTCTATCTCCTACCTCCTTACCCCCTCCAGGACCTAAGCCATTTTTTGCAATTCTTGACTATTTTTTAAGTGAAGAAATCACCCGCCAAATTAACCGTCCCTTCTGGATCGATACCGTAGGAGATTCTGATCTTGTTGAAATCCGTATCCACCTTGGTCACAACATTTTACGCGTCTTTGCTCCACGCAGCCAAGCCTATGCTTCCAATACTGCTATTTTTTTAAGCTGGATGGTAGGAACAGCTCTTGTTTTATTGCTGATAGCAATTTACTTTTTACGCAATCAAATCAAACCGATTCAACAATTGGCTGAAGCAGCAGAAAGCTTTGGACGCGGTCGTCCTTTACCAAAAGGATTTCAACCACAAGGAGCTGATGAAGTCCGTCGTGCAGGCATCGCTTTTTTACGCATGCGTGAACGTATTGAACGCCAAATTGAACAACGTACCATGATGCTCTCAGGAGTAAGTCATGATTTAAGAACCATTCTTACACGCTTTAAACTTCAGCTGGCATTAGTAAATACTGACTTTGATATTAAACCGCTTGAGCAAGATGTAAGTGACATGCAAAATATGTTAGAAGATTATCTTGCTTTTGCTCGTGGTGAAGGAAGTGAAAGTATCAAGGCTTTTGATTTAAATGCTCTTATGCAAAAATTCTCCACCGATGCTCGTCTTCACAAACGTCAATTTTCTTACACCATTGAAGGTCCTACAGAAATACAAGTACGTCCCCGTGCTTTCACACGCTTAGTCAGCAATCTTGTAACAAATGCATTTTGTTACGGCACGACTGTTAAACTAACCGCTAACTCTCAACAAGAATCTTTTATATTGATAATCGATGATAATGGACCTGGAATTCATGAAAATATGCGCACAGAAGTTTTTAAGCCATTCTTTCGACTTGATAAAGCGCGAAATCAAGATGCAAGTGGAACAGGACTTGGTCTTTCTATTGCTCAAGACATAGCACGCAGCCATGGCGGCAATATACAATTAGATGAAAGCCCACTCGGGGGAGTGCGCGCTATTCTTGATGTCCCCCTATGAGCAATATTTCCGCAAACCATCTGTAAAAATAACAGACTGTATATTTTAGGCATTCCCTACAGTTTCAAACAAAGTGTATTGCAGTGCCTTGTAAGCACTTTCTCCCGACAAAGCAACCATCTGAAATGCAACATAATGGCTTTCACAAGCTTTAAGTGCATGTATCAACAATGTTTCAACCTGTATATGAGATGGATGCATCCCACCAGCCAAAAGAAGACCTTGTCGATAAATGACTGAATTATTCCTTTGCCAGTAATCAAAATGTCCCAACAACAACTTTTCATTAATTGCTAGCAATAAGCGCTGTATTTCAGCTGTTCGAGCATTTTTAGTAGAGAGATCAAACGAACAAGCTAAATGAAGTGCTTCATGCTCTTCCATCCATGAAAAAGCAAGACGATAGTTTGCGCGTTTTCCTTCCACACAAACGCTAATTTCATCTTGTGCATCCCGCTCAAACGACCAATCATATTCACAGGCAATCTGTTCGATAAAGTCAACAGGGTGCTCTTTTCTTTCTGTGGCGCAAAATGCAAGCCTCATCACAATCCTCAATCATCTTAAAACATTGTCAACAGAATATAAACCGTCTAAACTGTAACAATATTTTGCTACAATCAGAACCTTTACACCAAACAAATACACATAAAAACATCGACAGTACACAAACACCCAGAACACAATCGCGCTGTTTAGGGCAACCTGATAGTCATAAAACGAATCATCAAGTCTTTTCAGTGTATTGATACAATTTCATAGCGCCAGCCCCCCTGATTCAAAAAAATGTATTTTACCCCAAAAAAAATCAAAAATAAACAAATGCTCCGCTCTAACAGACTCAAGATTAAGCATTTTTTAGTTTCACGCATCACATTGAAAAATTGGGGATATTTTTTGAAGATTCTTTTTTTAAGAAACTATTTTACTTTTTTGTGTCTGCGTTTTTTTAATCATCTTTCTTTAAATCATCAAGGCGCCTTTTCAAATCAGCATTATCAGCATGGATTTTCAGCACCATCTCCTTAAAAGTCTCAAACTCTTCGCGAGACACAAGATCAAGTTTGTTTGCTATCTTTTCAGCCTGCACACGAAAAGCTGTTCCAGCTTCACGTCGTATGCCTTGCGCAACGTCAGCAGCATCCGTTGCTAATTTTGCTAATTCATCAAGAATACGATTTGATCCATTACGCATAACATTTTTCCTTAAATTTTAATTATTGACGCACGCATTATAGCGTATTCTCATAACATTTAGATACTGTAATTTGTTCCTTTTACTCTATATTTTACATACTATGTAGACTTTTCATAACGATTTTGTTTAAGATTTTTTAATATTCCTTTATCACCATATTTTTTACCGCGATAAATCAGTGGAAATCTATCTCCCTTTCTGACTAGCCTCCCTACTGACTTGACCATTGTGCATTCATCTGTCATTTCTGACCATCAGAGTCACTTCATATTCATCTCGTATAATGTAAAATGCTTAACTCATGAACAATCTGTCTTGTCCAGCCATTGCTTTTCCGTCTTTTCTTGATCCTGTTATTATCCAGCTAGGTCCCGTAACACTTCATTGGTATGGACTTGGTTACGTGCTGGGTATTCTTTTTGCTTGGTGGTATGCGCAAAAATTATTAAAAAAAACATCTCTATGGTATAGAGGCCACCCTCCTATGGATAAAGAAAAGATCGGAGATTTTGTTGTCTGGTCTGCCATAAGTGTTGTTGTCGGAGGGCGTTTAGGACAAGTTCTTGTATGGGATCCCATTTACTATTTTAATCATCCAAGTGCTATTATTGCCGTATGGGATGGGGGAATGTCCTTTCATGGCGGACTTATTGGTATTATCATTGCTATGATCTGGTTTGCCCGTAAAAATCATATTAACATACGAGCCATGTTTGATATCATTGCTGCAGGTGCTCCTATTGGTATCGGCATTGTACGAATCTGCAACTTCATCAACCAAGAGTTATGGGGCAATATTACTACACATCCTTGGGCTGTTTGTTTTCCTCTCGATCCTTACTATTTACCGCGCCATCCAAGCCAGCTTTACGAAGCATTTATGGAAGGATTTCTTCTCTTCATCATCCTGTGTCTTCTTATTTTTGGGTTCAAAGCATTAAAACGTCCCGGTACTGTATCAGGAACATTTATTATAGGCTACGCAGTAACACGCAGCATTTCTGAAGTTTACCGTGCGCCTCAAGAAGATCCAGAATGGTTTTCGACTCTTTTCCATTCTACTGGTTTTACCTATGGCATGGCTTTATCTCTTCCCATGCTTCTTGTAGGGTTTTATCTTCTTCTCCACGCCTTTAAATATAAATCGACAGAAAATGGCCAATCTCAAAGAAAAAATTAAAGAAATGATTGTCCTTAATGGACCAATCACTGTTAGCCAATATATGACGTTGGCACTCACCGATCCCCAATTTGGTTATTATCAAACACAAACCCCTTTTGGACGTGCTGGTGATTTCATTACAGCACCTGAAATAAGCCAATTATTTGGAGAAATGATTGGCATTTGGACTCTTGCAAGCTGGAAAGCTCAAGGGTGCCCTCACCCTTTTATTCTCGCTGAAATAGGTCCAGGACGAGGAACTTTGATGGATGACATTTTGCGAACCATCCAAAAGCTCTCTCAAACGGCATTTAATGCTGCTGAAATTTTTCTGATCGAAATAAGCAAAAAACTTGCAAAAGAACAAAAAAAGCGCCTTTTCTCTTATCAAAAACAAATCCATAGCATTGAAAATTTTAATCAAATTCCTTCAAATCCTCTCTTCCTCATTGCTAATGAATTTCTCGATACACTCCCTATCAACCAATATATTAAAGTCAATGGAGAATGGAAAGAGCGCCGCATTACAGTCAATCAAAATGGAGATTTCATCTTTATTGCTGCCCCGCATAAACTTCCCTCTTCTTGTCTACAAACCTATTGTTCTAAAGTGCCTGACGGAACAATTTTTGAACATGCCCCCTTACGGCATCAATTCATGCAACAAATCAGCCACCATTTAGTGCAAGTGACAGGTTCTGCTTTACTTATCGACTATGGTGCTTGTGAGCTTGCCTTTGGCGATACCTTGCAAGCACTCTCAAAACATAGATTTCGTGATGTTTTTGATGCCCCGGGTGAACATGATTTAACATCCCATGTTGATTTTTCTTTTTTAAAAAACATAGCTCTTGAACAGGGCTGTTTTGCTGAAATCTTAGAGCAAGGAGAATTTCTTTTTAAAATGGGACTACTGGAGCGCGCAAACCAGCTTGGAGTTGGCAAAAGTGCTCCTTTGCAAGACAAAATCCGCCAAGACATCGAACGGCTCGCTAGTCCAGATCAGATGGGAAAATTATTTAAAGTTTTACATTTCAGTGATAAAAATATCTCCATACCTCCCCAATTTTAATGATCGGCACTTTTGTCAATAAGCACATCATTATCTGAAATATTCATTGACAAATATGAACATCTCCATCCTCACTTTAAATAATCTCCATAAGGAACTTTTATGAAATCTATCCCTCATCCCATTCTTGCAAAAAATCTTTCTACTTTACACTCCCATGGAATAAAACATGGATTTTTTACACGTCAAGGTGGTGTTTCAAAAAATCTTTATCATAGTCTTAATGTTGGGAAAGGTTCAAATGATCAACTTGAATATATTGTACAGAATCGTCTTTTGATTGCCAATTATTTTTCTATTGAAGCGCAAAATTTAGTCACAGTTAATCAAATACACTCCTGTAACGTTGTCGTAGCTCATCAAGCAACTATCGGTGCACCTCCTCAAGCTGATGCTCTGGTTACAACCACCCCAGAACTCGTTATTGGGGTTCTTACAGCAGATTGCGGCCCCATTCTGTTTGCTGATCCACAAGCTAGAGTCATCGCTGCAACTCATGCTGGCTGGCGTGGAAGCTTAAATGGAATTATCGAGAAAACAATTGCTGTTATGGAAAAACAAGGAGCCAAAAGACAATCAATAACAGCAGTCCTTGGACCTTGTATTGGCCCTTATCACTATGAAGTAACAAATGAATTTTACGACCAATTTATTGATTACCACAGCAAATACCAAAAATATTTTTTAAAAACAGACAAAATAAATCGCTTTTATTTTAATCTATGGGCATTTATTATAAACCAACTCAAAGAAGCAGGTGTTAATGCTTCTTGTGTAGAGCTTTGTACCTATCAAGATGAACAGCGTTTTTTCTCCTATCGCCGTGCAATACACCGCAACGAACCCGATTACGGACGGCAGATTTCTGCTATTATGCTGAAAAACAAAAGATGAGCCTCTTTATGCTTGAGAACAATACCAAAACTGCAAAACTAAACTTTTTACCCAAATGTAAAAATAAATCCCATTGTACTTTGCTTTTTTCACGAAATTATCTACCAGCCCATAAAATATGATAGCCTTCGCTATGATTATTTTCAATGTTTGGTTATAATGATTGAAGGCAAGATGATACTTCTTTTTATTACTCCCCTTCATTCATCTTAAATATGAAGCATTCCCCATATTGAAAGTATTTTTATAAAGTAATAACCAAAAAGCTTAATCAATATGTATTTCTTTGCCGCATGGAGAAAAAACTTTGCTCTAAAAGTAATAAACTTTTGGAAAAAGAGAAAACATACTGCATAGCTCTTTAATAATAATCGATAAAATTGTAAGGCTTTTGTAATTGTTCTCTTGCAATTTAATAAAAAGAAATTAAAAACCGTGTCGCATTCCCACCATGATGATTCAGAGGTTCTACTATGAAACTTTTCTGCGGAAATTCTAATCCACGCCTAGCTGAAGATGTTGCAAATTATTTGAACATCCCCTTAGGCAAAGCAACTGTAAAGCGCTTTGCTGATCAAGAAATTTTCGTAGAACTGCATGAAAATGTACGTGGACAAGATGTTTTTGTTTTGCAATCTACATCCTATCCTGCAAATGATCATTTGATGGAATTACTCATCATGATTGATGCCCTTCGTCGTTCTTCTGCGCGTCGTATTACAGCTGTTATCCCCTATTTTGGCTATGCCCGCCAAGATAGAAAACCAGGACCACGAACTCCTATTTCTGCAAAACTTGTTGCCAACCTAATTACTGAAGCAGGGGCCCATCGTGTTTTAACATTGGACCTTCATGCAGGACAAATTCAAGGTTTTTTTGATATCCCTACGGATAATCTCTATGCTGTTCCTGTCATTTCTCGCGATGTCAAAGTGCATTATTCTCTTGAAAATGTTATCGTTGTTTCACCTGATGTGGGTGGTGTGGTGCGCGCGCGCGCGCTCGCCAAGCGCTTGAACAGTTTGCTCGCTATTGTGGATAAACGTCGCGAAAGCCCCGGTGAATCAGAAGTTATGAATATCATTGGAGATGTATCGGGAAAAGATTGCCTTTTGCTTGATGATATTGTTGATTCAGGTGGAACTTTATGCAATGCAGCAAGTGCTCTGCTTAAACATGGTGCCAATAGTGTCACGGCTTATATCACGCATGGTGTTCTTTCTGGTAATGCAATCGAGCGAATTGCCAATTCAGAGATGACAGAATTGGTTATTACAGATTCAATTATGCCAACACAAGCTATTGAGAAAACCCATAATATTCGTGTTTTACCCATTGCCGACCTTATGGGAGAAGCAATAGCAAGGACAGCAGCAGAACAATCGGTTTCCAGCTTATTTGGTTAAAGTGGTTTCTTGGGGTCTCCCGGCGCTGTTTCAACACCAAGATCAGGAAAGGCAACAATACGTTGACCACTAAAATGCGTGTGAATAACAATAAGTCCACGCTCTTCAAAGTAGGTTAAAAGTCGGCGTGCACGGCTTAAAGAATGAGTCCCATAAAGACGTGCTAAAAATGCATCAGATGGACAAGGCTTTCCCCCTAATGCGGCCTGTGCCACGTTCAAGAAGACTCCTTGAACATCTTCTTCCAAACTTTCTGATATCTGCAAAATATGTTTCCAATGTTCACTGACAGCCGTTTGTTCATCAACAAAAGCCTGAGCAATAGCCAATTTACGCCGAAATTGTGAAAGATTAAAAGGAACCTTTGACATACCATGGATACGACAACGAACTGAAAAATCTTGATAAAGCACCGCTGTTGAACGATAAAAAGCTTCAGAATCCTCAAGAATTTCCCGAATAATATGTTCTGCTTGCCCGTCACGCTCAACATCAGAAAGTTCAGGAAATAAACTTGGGTTTTCTTCTAACAACTCTTGTTTTTTATGCACGACCTCCTCTAACATCTCGTGCATTGACTTTTCCCTCATCGGCTCTCGTGTTTGTTTAAATGGCGTTAAAATTTCCTCTGGTGAAGCAGTAAAAACGAGCTCTTGCACATCATCCCGCTCTGTTGGAAGTGGCATTAATTTAGGGCTAGAAGAGCGTGCCAAAGTTTCAACAGAACCGATAATAATTGGTAAGGGACGTCGTGATAAAGCAGGGCCTAAAGCTATAAAATTTCCCCGTTCAAGATCTCTAAACATTTCCGCTTGGCGACGCTCCATCCCCAAAAGATCAGCGGCGCGCACCATATCAATATCTAAAAAAGTCCGCCCTATTAAAAAGTTTGAAGCTTCAGCCGCAACATTTTTGGCAAGCTTAGCCAAACGTTGTGTCGCAATAACACCAGCAAGACCACGTTTACGTCCTCGACACATCAGATTGGTCATAGCGCTCAAAGAAATTTTACGCGCTTCATCAGAAACTTCTCCTGCTGCAGTTGGAGCAAACAATTGTGCTTCATCGACAACGACAAGCATAGGATACCAATAATCACGTTCCACATCAAACAGTGCCCCAAGGAAAGCCCCTACAGCACGCATCTGTTGTTCAGTGTCCAAACCTTCAAGATTAAATACCACCGAAACCCGATGTTGTCGAATGCGATGCGCAATACGTGTCAATTCTAGTTCGCTCCGTTGAGCCTCTACAATAACATGACCAAATTTATCTGCCAAAGTTACAAAATCGCCTTCTGGATCAATTACACAATGCTGCACCCACTGAGCACTTTGCTCCAGAAGACGGCGTAAAAGATGTGATTTCCCTGAACCAGAATTACCTTGTACAAGAAGACGTGTCGCCAATAATTCTTCCAAATCAAGAAGTGCTGGCATCGATTTATGCAAAGCACGACTTTCTGACATCTCACCCAAGGCAATCTCAACCTTCATAACATCTCCAGTGTTTGATTTTGAACATATCAGTGCCAGCACATATTGGTTGATTCTCCATCCACACCGTAATTTGTAACATTTCCTCCTTTTTAACGGTAGAAATCATCGATTTTTCCCACAACTCTTGCATCTATGAATAGTTTGAACTATAGAACAAACTTCTGCGTAGACACCCTTGGAGGCAACGTAGAATGGAGTGATCGCTGTTGGTTAGCGCATATCTTCATATCCATGCAAAAACTATTACTGTTTTTGAAGGATCTCCAATCATGTAAAAAGGACTTAAATTATGAGCAAAAGCTACACTCTTAAGGCCGAAAAACGCGAGCGGGTTGGTAAGGGGTCCTCCCGTGAACTTCGCCGCAACGGTCTTATTCCTGCTGTCATTTATGGTGAAAAACAACCACCTTTGGCAATAACAGTTCCCTATAAAGAAATTTTCTACAAAATTCATGCTGGTGGCTTTCGCACCACCATTGCAACGATTATTCTTGACAAGCAAAAAATTATGGTTTTGCCAAAAGATTATCAATTAGATCCCGTGCGTGACTTTCCCCTCCATGTAGACTTTTTGCGCATTTCAGCAAAATCCGTTGTAGAAGTGAATATTCCTGTCCACTTCCTCAATGAAGATACGGCACCTGGACTTAAAAAGGGTGGTGTCCTCAATATTGTTCGGCACGAAATTGAATGTACAGCTCCAGCAAGTGCTATTCCTGAAGCTATTGAAATTGATCTCTCCAGCTACTCTATTGGTGATTCTATTCACATTTCAGCAGTGCAACTGCCAAAAGATGTGACTCCCATCATCCAAGATCGAGACTTTACCATTGCAACCATTGCAGCTCCTGCTGGCATGGATGTCAGCGATGAAACTTCTGAACAAGAAAATGATGAAGAAGACACACAAACTTCATAAAACTCAAAAGGCGGGAATTTTTCCGCCTTAATTTATGAGACATTACCCTTACTCATACTTTGACTGAAGATACACATGTGGCTTATTGCTGGTCTTGGCAATCCTGGTTTACAATATCAAAATAACCGCCATAATATCGGTTTTATGGCTGTTGATGCCATTTATCAGTCCTTCTCTTTTTCTCCATGGTCAAAGAAGTTTCAAGCAGAAATCTCCAATGGTTTCATAAATAATGAGAAAATTTTTCTTATAAAACCACAAACTTTCATGAATCTTTCTGGTCAAGCTATCGGTGAAGCTTTGCGATTTTATAAATTAGATTTAAAGAATTTGATCATCATTTATGATGAACTAGACCTGTCACCGGGGAAAGTTCGTATAAAAATTGGTGGAGGACATAATGGGCATAATGGCATTAAGTCTATTGATGCCCATTGTGGTACTGACTATTGTCGTATACGCATAGGAATTGGTCATCCTGGAAGCAAAGAACTTGTTCATCAACATGTCTTGGGGAATTTTACCAAATCTGATCAAGAATGGTTATCCCCTCTCTTAGAGACAATTGCAAAAAATATCGCTCTCCTTATAAAAGATGATAAATCCCTCTTTATGAATGAAGTTTCACAAACGATAAAACACAATCAGAACCATTAGCTTGCGTGCCCCTGTCGCGTGAAGAATATGAATAAGAACTCTTAAAAAAATCCTCTTATAAACTTTCTCAAAGGCAAAATCTGTTGGCAACGTGAGAAGCTAGAAAATAGAACAGAATACAAGCTTGTATACACCTTTGAAGAAGAAAGGCTTATATTCTCTTTTGAGAGAAAGAGAAGATTGAACAGCAAACACAGCTCTCTCCAATCTTCTCCCCTAAATTAAAAAAAATCATTTGGCTGAATGGTCGACTGTAGCGGATCGTAACCATTTGATTGTTGACTATAAACTGCAGGAATACTCCTATTGTTTTGCAATACCACAACACGCGAACCAATGGGAACACGATCATAAAGATCGATAATATCTTGATTAAGCAAACGGATACACCCACTTGAAATAGCACGCCCAATTGACCACGATTCGTGTGAGCCATGAATACGGAAAAGTGTATCTTTCCCATTTTTGAACAAATAAAGTGCCCGCGCACCTAATGGATTATCGGGCCCTGGTGGCATTCCTTTCCCAAGATGACCATAACGTTCTGGTTCTCGAGCCATCATAGCTGCAGTAGGAGCCCAATTTGGCCACCGACGCTTGCGCTGTATAACCCCCTCACCTTCAAATGCTAGGCCTTCTTTACCGACACCAATCCCATAACGCAAAGCTTTTCCATTTTCACCAATAAGGTAAAGAAAACACTCTTGCGTATCTATAACCAATGTTCCAGGCGCATAAGATGTATAATAAATCACCTCTTGTCGCCAATATTTTGGATCAATTGTCGCAAGATCAACAGCAGGTAACGAATAGGTCTCATTCGTTACAGGACCATACAAAGCCTGTATTTCTGGTGGAATGTATCGAACTTGTTGAAAAGGTACCGATGACATATCTGACTGACGTGTAGCACATCCAGCCAAAGCCAAAAGTGCTGCAATTAAAAAGGCACAACGAGATAACACTCTTCTATTTTCTCCGATTAATTATTTATGCAGATTTGCATACCATGAAAAACTTAGCACAATATTAACATTAATTCGAAGTTTTCTTATCCTTGTAACTAAGGAGAACAATAAGGTAAGAAGAACTAAGGTAAAAAAGTAGATACCTATTACTTTAGACTTTTTTCTCACTTATCGCAAGACCAGGACTATAACTCTTCTGAAAATATGCTATAAAAAGGAAGCTTTATCTTGACCATAAAATTAATAGAAAAGAAAGACTCTCATGGGCTTTAAATGCGGTATTGTCGGATTACCTAATGTCGGGAAATCAACTCTTTTTAATGCATTAACAAAAACAGCCACTGCACAGGCTGCCAATTATCCTTTTTGTACCATTGAACCCAATACCGGAGAAGTTGCTGTTCCAGATTTACGAATGGAAAAAATTGCATCAATCGCTGGTTCAAAAGAAATGATTCCTACACGCATTAACTTCGTCGATATTGCGGGGCTTGTGCGAGGAGCTTCAAAAGGCGAAGGTTTAGGAAACAAGTTTTTAGCCAATATTCGCGAAGTCGATGCTATTGTCCACGTTTTACGCTGTTTTCAAAATGAAGATATTACCCATGTAGAGGGACGTATTGATCCTGTTTGTGATGCGACAACGGTTGAAACCGAACTCATGCTTGCGGATCTTGAAAGTCTTGAGAGACGAATCATACAAATCCGTAAACGAGCAACCGGAAAAGACAAAGAAGCTCTCACAATTTTACCTATTATAGAAAAAGCATTAAACATACTGCAACAGGGAAACCCTGTCCGGTTATTACTCAAAGATATTTCTTCCGATGAACACCACATTCTTAAGAGTTTGAATCTTTTAACCTCCAAGCCTGTACTTTATGTTTGTAATGTAAGCGAAAATGACGCCGCTCATGGAAATAGCTTTACCCAAACAGTTGAAAAAATGGCAACAGAGCAAAATGCGCAAAGCATTATCATTTCTGCTTCTATCGAAGCGGAAATTACACAACTGAGTGATGCTGAAGCATCAGAATATCTCAATGCTCTAGGACTCTTTGAACCGAGTCTCAATCGCCTCATTCGCGCTGGTTACCATTTACTTGATCTCATTACTTACTTCACCTGTGGGCCTAAGGAAACGCGAGCATGGACAATTACGCGTGGTACAAAAGCTCCCCAAGCAGCTGGTGTTATTCATTCAGATTTTGAGCGCGGTTTCATTCGTGCCCAAACCATCAGCTATAATGACTATATTGCTTTGGGTGGAGAAAGCGGTGCAAAGGAAGCAGGAAAAGCCCGCGATGAAGGAAAGGAATACATTGTGCAAGATGGCGATATCATGTTATTTAAACATAATACTTAAATCTTCACTCTGTCTTAATAGTTTATCTTGAAAACTTTGGTAATCGCTCCTTGGAATCTTGTCGCAAAAATTCTCAAGAGTTTTTAGAACAAAAAAACTGTTGCTAGCATATGATTGTGATAGCAACAGCTTGATCCATTAAAGAATAGAAATATAAAATTAGCGTGTCCAACGCCCTTCGTATTTAAATGTTGGAGCGTTCTTTAAAGAATCTTTTGTTGCATTTGTAATGAGTTTCCATTTACCATAATCATTTGTCATCTGGATTGTTTCTGGAGAAACGACCACATAACTCTCGCCTATGCCAAGAAAACCACCAACAGCAATAACAAATCCTGCAATATTATTTTCACGCAAAATAATATCTTTTACTTCACCAATATTTTCATCTTCTATATTATATACATTGGCGCCTATAAGACTGGAAGCAACAAAATCCGTTGCTAAAGGTGTCACATAACGCACAGACTTATCTATCCCCACCTGTACAATACCCGTCGAAGAGATCATTTCAGGTTTTGAAGGCACTTCAAAAGACTGAGCATAAGTACTAGAAACCATCAAAATTGACATAAGAGTAGTACATGCAATTTTTTTCATTTTAACATCTCCATTTTTACTTTGCTTTTACTTTATAAAACCTCAATGCATCATAAAAAGATTTGTTCCTTATGCTCTTTATACTCTATACTCTTTTGAGCCTTATCACTTTACCCTTTTCTCTTTATTTCGTCTTTTATTTCTTTCTCTAATTCTTCTTCTAAACGACACCAAATACGATTTTTTAAAATATAAACAAACCCTGCAAAAATGATTAAAAATAAAATAACACGAAAACCGGTTTTTTTACGAATTTCCATATGAGGATCGGCAGCCCACATCAAAAAAGCAGAAACATCGCGCGCATAATGTTCAATGATTTCTGGGGTTCCATCTTCATAAGTAACCATACCATCACTCAAAGGAGGAGCCATAGTTAAAGAATTACCGGCAATAAAATAAGGATTATACCAATAACCATCAGAAACTTTTACCTTCTTCGGCGCTTCCTGATATCCTGTTAAAAGAGCTGTAATATAATCTGGACCAGCCGTATCATAATGAGTCAAAACATCCGTAATTAAAGCAGGAAAAGGCAAAGATACCCCACGTGCACGTGCTATCAATGTCAAATCTGGAGGATAAGCACTATTCAAAATAAATCTTGCTTCTTCTTCATGTGAAAAGGGAGAAGGAAAATAATCCGTTGCAACCCCAGCACGTTTAAAAAATTTTCCTTCTCGATTAGGACCATCGCGCACTTCATATTGCCCCGCCAAAGCTTTGATCTGTTCTTGATCATACCCAAGATCTTTTAAATTGCGAAAAGCCACATATTTTAGCCCATGGCAGCTGGAACAAACTTGTCTATAAACCTTTAATCCGCGCCTCAATTGCGCCTTATCATAAAGCCCAAATGGACCTGAAAAACTCCATTCTTGTTTTTTAGGAACCTGTAAAGGAAAAGAAATAAATCCTTCTTCCTGATCAGAGGCACCACCCGCTAAACTCTGAGCAGAAAAACTCATAGCAACAATAACAACCAGCCCGACAAAAACATTTACCATAGTCTCTTTTTTTTCTGTTTTAAATCTTGCATAATTGAAGAAGGAAGAGAACAATTTTTTTCAAACGCTGGCAAAATCGGCAAAATAACCAAAAAAAATATAAAATAATAAACCGTAGCCAATTGTGTCCATAAAAGAATTTTGTCACTTATTTCTCTTGATCCCAACCAACCAAGAAAAACGACATCAATAACCAACGCCCAAAAGAAAATTTTATAAACAGGTCGATATCTTGCTGAACATATTTTAGAGCGGTCTAACCATGGCACAAAAATTAAAATGCAAATCGAACTGACGAATAAAACAAAGCCAACAAAGTTTGAAGAGAAAATACCAATATCAAAAGTTATAGCACGAAGCATCGCATAAAAAGGCAAAAAATACCATTCTGGAACTACACGAAGAGGTGCCTTTAAAGGATCTGCCACACTATAATTTTCAACCTGCCCCATATAATCGGGCATATAAAACAAAAACCAGGCAAAGAAGATGAGAAAAACAGTAATAGCAAAAATATCTTTGATCAGTGCATAAGGCGAAAATGGAACCGTTTCCTTATCTGACTGTATAGCAAGACCCGTTGGATTTCCTTGCCCAACACAATGGATTGCCCAAATATGAAGCCCCACAAAAAGAAGCAAAACAAATGATAAAACATAATGGAAAACATAAAAACGATTCAACGTTGGTTGTCCTACGACATAACCACCCAGAAGTGTCTCATGCAACCATGACCCCACTAAAGGAATCGTTTTGAAAAGCCCTGCAATCACTGAAGCGGCAGAAATAGACATCATCCCCCAAACAAGCACATAACCAAAAAATGCTATTGCCATCATGATGATATAAATAAAAATACCTGTAACCCATACCATTTCTCGCATATTTTTATAAGAACCATAATAAAGTCCGCGCGCCAAATGGATATAAACAGCAATAAAAAAAAATGAAGAGCCTACACTGTGCCATGGACGAAAAAGCCAACCAAACTGCCTTTCACGCCGAAATCGTTCACTGGTTTCAAAAGCCAAATGAATATCCGGAACATAATGCATAGCCAAGACAATACCAGTCAAGAGCTGTGATAAAAGCATAATGGTTAAAATACCGCCAAATGTGTAAAAGTAATTAAGATTACGCGGAACAGGAAAAATCACAAATGCATTATAAAAAAAACGAGGAAGAGGAAAACGCTTATCAAACCAACGGGCAAGAGCACTTTTAGGACAATAAGGAGGAAACCTTATCATGATTTTATCCTATTTTGAGCAAAGTATCAGAAAGAAATTGGTAAGGTGGAATAGTCAAATTATAGTTAGCTGGACCTGACCGCACTCTTCCAGCAGTATCATAAACAGACCCATGACAGGGGCACAACCATCCTCCAAATTTACCCGATTGCCCAAGTGTTACACAGCCTAGATGCGTACAAAGATTAATAACAATAAGCCAATTTTCACGTCCTTTACCTGCTGAACGCGCAAAATCTGTTGCTTCCTTTTCACCTTCAAGATTAGGATTGCGCGCTTGACGATCTTTTAGAAGTCTCAATTCAGTAGCGCGCGCATCAGCAATTTCTTTTGCCGTACGATTTCGAATAACAACAGGCTGTCCTCGCCACTTTACCGTTACTGACATCCCCTCTTCAATACCAGAAAGATCAACCTCAACAGAGGAAGATGCCAAAACAGCTTCATCTGGACGCAACTGACGGATAAAAGGCCACACAACCGCTCCCATTCCAACTGCTCCTGCAACAGCTGTTACCAAAAACAGAAAATCCCGCCTCGTTTGCTCACCCATGGACTTAACTTAAAGAGACACTTTGCTAAAACATTCTTTTACCATACCCTCTCCCATTGTACAATGCTTGATCACTCCGTTACCTCAACCATAAAAACATCCCCGTAAAAAACTCCTGCCATTTGTATGGTTTATACAAAAAACTGTTTTATAATGATAATTCATCGTTTTACAGAGTGAATGAAATCCCTAAACACCGTAAGGTTTTTTCATTTCAAACCTATTCATATTAATCAATCAAAATTACTCCCCCGCCCGTGAAAATCAGAGATAGCATGTAAATAAACACTTCTAAAGAAAGAAACATAGTCTTGTTATGACCATATCTCAGTAAACAAGTTGAGCTTATCGGTTATTTCTTTAACACATTTACAGCATCTCTCCCTCCCTCAATTCCAACTGGTTGCATGAGTATTTTTTTCGCTTCTGTTTTTGCATAAAAAGCATATTTTGTTGATTTTAATTAAAATGGATGATCCAACCTCATTAAATATCCCACTTTTCAACATAATGAGCCAATCCATTCATGGATCGCTCAATAAAATGCAGTCCCGAATAGGGAGCTTCTCTCTTATCCCAAACAGATCTGTATACATAACTTTTTCCCTGAAATTTAAAGGGTATAAAAATTAACCGTAAAAAACATGTATTTCTCAAAGCATATTCTTCGAATAAATTGTGGTATTTCTTTACAAAGTCGAAAGAAAAATCATATTACAGAGAACATGACACTTCATATAGCTCTTTTCCAACCTGATATTGCTGGTAATACTGGAACGATTTTACGTCTTAGCGCTTGCTTTGGTTTACATGTGCACATTATTGAACCCGCAGGCTTTAATCTGTCGGATCGTAATCTCAAACGCGCAGGATTGGATTATCTCGAATATGCGTCCTTAGAACGACACATTGATTGGCAACATTTTATAAGCTCCATGAAACACTTTAACCGCCGCCTGTTGCTTTTAAGTACAAAAGCAAAAACATGCTATACGCAGATATGCTATCAAAGAAATGATGTTTTACTTTTTGGTCGGGAATCAGCTGGAGTTCCCGATTATGTTCATGAAACGGCCGATTACACACTGAAAATTCCCATGCAACCACAGGCACGCTCTCTCAATCTCGCCATGAGCGTGGCTATAACAACAGGAGAAGCATTGCGCCAAATTGGTTATTATGAAAGAAAATGTATTTTATAAAAATATAAATTATCACGAAAAACAATAATACAACATATAAAGAACAGTTAGAGCGTATAATGCCTATCATTTTCAAACAATTAAGTGCTTGTAAAATAAACATTTCTTAGTACCCATCACATCCATTTCATATCACCTCATATCACCACCTATGAATGATTAAATACTCCTCATAGTAAAAATCCAGTGAACATCCCCCTCTTTATGGTCATACAAGGTGCAAACCGCTACCACTATTCTCTTTATTCGTTCTCATTTTCGAGAATCCTTATCTTTGAGATGATTCATAAGAGACATTTTTCCTCTCTGTAATCATTTTTCCTCACTTGTGACGTGTAAGGCAATAACTTTGATTGATGTAATATGAACAGGTTTGAAATAACCTTACAATATTGTGGACTCTTCTTTCACATGAATAATGATTATTATAAATTAATATGTTGACTTAAAAAATATAAAAAACAATGGGTTTATAAACAGAAATATTATAAATCAATTTTTTCTAATAGTGCATGACGATCCATTAAAAATCCGCTTTCAATCCATATCATTTCTAGCTCTTTAAGCTTTTTTCCTAAAAGTATACCTTTCGTAAAACCTTTTTTTATTAAATCGTTACCATTAATAGGAAAAGTTGGAATTTGCCATTTTTTGGCAAATTGATAAAGCTTGACATAACCCTCTGCTTTTTGCAAAGCATCACTTTTTTCCAGATGATCAAGATGTGATGCAGCGACAGACAACGATAATTGATCTAAAACTGGCTGTCGTCCATGAAAATAAATCAGTTTTTGCACAAAATGATCAGAACAGTTTTGGTTTATTATTTCTAACTCTGCCCATTCTTTTAATCGCGTTGTTTCCTTAAGAGAAAAACGCAAGCGCTGTGCCATTTCATGAAGACGCATGGGATCAGGAGGAAGAAGGCTTTCTAGCCGTAACAATGGATCAACTTTCCAACCAAAAGCCTGTTCTGTCTTCACCAATGCGTGAATTGCATCAATACCCCATCGTTCTGTTTCAGGAAAAATGAGTGCCAAAATTCTGCTTTGTCGCATCCATAAAAGAGCACGCGTTGGATCAAACGCCGCAAGAAGCTTTTTCATTTCTGCCCAAATACGTTCAGAAGAAAGTTTTTTTAAACCGTGTTTTAAACGAACACATGCCTTCAATCCTTGCACATCAGGTCGCCCTGCTCCATACCACGCAAAAAAGCGAAAAAACCGTAAAATACGCAAATAATCTTCGCCAATACGATCTTCTGCAACCCCAATAAAACGAACTGTTCGGCTAGCAATATCACTCAAACCTCCCACATCATCATAAAGGTTGCCAGCAGCATCACAATAAAGCGCATTTATCGTAAAATCTCGCCGTTCAGCATCTTTTTTCCAATCACGACCAAATGCCACTTTTGCATGACGACCATCTGTTTCAATATCGCAGCGAAGCGTTGTAACCTCATAAGAACATGAATGAGCAACTACTGTTATTGTACCAAAAGCAATCCCTGTAGGAATAGCTTTAAATCCTGCTTCTTCTACACGTGCAATAACCTGTTGCGGCAAACAGGTTGTTGCAATATCAATATCACTAATAGGCTGCCCTAGCAGTTGATTGCGCACTGCTCCCCCTACAATACGCGCCTCTTCCCCCTCCACAGACAAAACACGAAGAAGTGTTTGGATATCACTTTGTTGTAACCACGCAACCTGTTTGAAGTTCTGTCTTATATTCACCCTTTAACCTTTCAAAAAAGTTGTCTTCATTGCTTTAAAAAACTCTCTTCATAAAACAAATTTTTTAAGACATCCCTTATAAAGCACGTCTATTCTTCCAAAGAAACTTTTCTCTTCTATACGAATATGAAAAAAAACGGCATATGATACTTCATTTCTTCTCATTTTCTGTTACAAACAATAAGATATCCATTATCATGCAGAGAAAATTACCATTTTTGCGACAAACGCCTTAAGGAAGAAATATGAGTCAACATGATCCATCATCCAATTCTATAAAAAAGGTCAATATCAATCATGAAGCTCAAGTCATTATTGATGATATTGATACGGCACACAAAGAGTTGGATATTTTACAAAAAGAAATTGACAAAGTTATTTTTGGGCAAAATCAGGTAATCGAATATGCTTTAATCGCTATTTTTGCTGGTGGTCACGCCCTTCTTGTCGGGGCTCCAGGACTTGCAAAAACACGTCTTGTTGAAACATTGGGAACAGTCTTAGGGCTTGATGAAAAACGCATCCAATTCACTCCTGACTTAATGCCATCGGATATTATTGGTTCTGAAATTATGGATTCCGATAAAGACGGTAAACGTTCTTTTCGATACATTCAAGGTCCTATTTTCACGCAACTTCTCATGGCCGATGAAATCAATCGTGCTTCCCCACGGACACAGTCAGCCCTTTTACAAGCTATGCAAGAATATCATGTTACTGTTGCAGGTACCCGTTATGATTTGCCACAACCTTTTCATGTTCTTGCAACGCAAAATCCTCTCGAACAAGAAGGGACCTATCCACTTCCTGAAGCACAACTGGATCGCTTTTTGATGCAAATCGATATTGACTATCCTGACCTCACAACAGAGCGACGGATTATTTTAGAAACAACAAAAGAAAAAAAATCAAATGCAAAACCAATTTTATCCGGCAAAAAATTGCAAAAAATTCAAAATATCGTTCGCAAAATGCCTCTTTCAGAAAATGTGATTGAAGCTATTTTAAAAATTGTCCGCTCATCTCGCCCTCATAAAGACAATAGCCTTGCTAATACTTATGTTTCTTGGGGACCTGGTCCACGGGCATCACAAGCCCTTTCACTTTGTGTTCGCGCTCGTGCTCTTTATTATGGACGCTTAGCCCCTTCACTTGATGATGTTGAAGCATTGGCCTATCCCGTATTACAACACCGCATGGCTCTTAATTTTTCTGCCCGTGCTGAAGATATAACCGTAAAAGATATTATTAATAACCTTGTGAAAGATGCTCTTTGAATGGCTCTTGGCAAAAAAGTTTTACAAAAGCCTCCATTGTCGCTGGCAAATGAACTGCATAAGGATACTGGCAAAATGCCATATTTCCTTTTACAAGCGCGTCATATCGCTAATACATTGATAACCGGATGGCATAGACAACGTAAAAGCGGTAATGGGGAAAACTTTTGGCAATTTCGTCCCTATATGGAAGGAGAATCCATTAGCCGCATTGACTGGCGTCGCTCAGCGCGTGATGAAAATACATATCTCCGTGAACATGAATGGCAAATGACACAAACCGTTTGGCTTTGTCCTGATCAGAGCGCATCAATGCATTACTGTTCGCGCTTTTCTAAAATCTCTAAAGGTAATCATGCCACTCTTCTTACCCTTACCTTGGCATCCCTTCTTGAACGCAGTGGCGAACATATTGCTATTCCCAACTTAATGTCCCCCACAATGACATCCAATGTCGTAGAACGAATAGCCTTTGCTTTAGAAAATCATTCAGATGAAAATTCATTTCCGGATTTTTCAACGATTACACGCTTTTCACATGTCGTTATAATGAGTGATTTTCTCGACTATCCTGAAAAAGTCATCCAACATTTAACCGCTTTAACTACAAAACAGGTAACAGCGCATTTAATTGAAATTTCTGATCCCGCAGAAGAAAGCTTCCCCTATACAGGTCACACAGCATTTTTGGATCCTGAAACGAAAGAGAAACATGTTTCCACTAAAGCAGAAGATCTTCGTAAGAGCTATTGTAAACTATATCACGCAAGGCGACAAGAATTGGTAAATTTTTGCGCACGCCAAGGATGGTCTTATCACGTTAGTACAACGGATCAACCTTTAACAGAGACCATTTTTCATCTCGCAAATACAATGAGCGACTCTCCATTGCAAAAAAGGAGGGCACTTTGAGTTTTGCTGCTCCCTTTCTGTTACTAGGGCTTTTGTTCCTACCGGTCATTTGGTGGCTGTTGCGGATAACTCCTCCATCTCCGCGTAAAGAGCTTTTTCCCCCTTTTCGCTTCTTACCCAAACCAACTCATCAACAAGAAACAGCAAAACATACACCTTGGTGGTTGCTCTTGTTGCGTTTAACCATAGCGGCACTTGTTATCATAGCTCTAGCACGCCCCACTTGGAATCAAAAACCAATAAGCTTTTCTGGGTCTCAACCCCTTGCACTCATTATTGATAATGGTTGGGTTTCTGTAAAAGAATGGAAACAGCGCATCTCTATCGCTGAAATGCTCCTTGCACAGGCAGAAAAACAGCAAAAAAATATTTATCTTGTTGCAACGGCTGAAAATAATATCTCCAATATAGAGCCCCAACCAGCCAAGATTATAAAACAGCATTTAATGCATTTGCAACCGCGTCCTTGGCCTGTCAACCGTGTGCATGCCTTCAAAAAACTCAGCGAAATAACCAAAGGAAAACCTCTTGATATTGCTTATTTAAGTGATGGATTACAAACAAATGAAGATGAGCAAGCTTTTGCTCTTCTTGAAGAATTAAAACCTAGAAACTTCTTGTGGTATTTGACTGATATTTCCGATTTAACCGGCATAACATCCATAGAAAATAACAATGGAAACATGGGCGCGCGTATTATCCGCTCAACAACACACAGTAATACTCCCGCTATACTCAGCCTTTACGATTCAAATAATCAACTTCTCGGTCAATTTACGAACAATTTCTCTGAAGGAGAAACAACAGCACTTGTTCCTTTTAATGTACCACTTGAACTACGCAATGATATCGCTTGGATAAAAATAAACAATCAAAACCATGCTGCTGCAACCTTCTTGGTAGACAGCCATAACAGGATAAGCCGTGTTGCTCTTCTCTCACCCGATACTAATGAAATGGCACAGCCTTTACTTGCTCCATTTTATTACATTATCAAAGCCTTACAAGGTCATACACAGCTTATAACAGCCGGTGGAAGAGAACTTTCAACGGATATTGATCATTTGCTTAAACAAAATCCATCTGTTTTGATTATGGGTGACATTGTTAACATACCCCCAAAAGCAGAAAAAAAACTTTCTGATTTTGTGAATAAAGGGGGAACACTCATCCGCTTTGCAGGAGAAAAACTCAGTAGCGCAGAACATTACGATAACCTTCTTCCGATACCACTGCGCCCAGGTCAACGTTCCCTTGGAAGTATTATGTCTTGGACAAAACCACAAAAGCTTGCCCCTTTTGCAAAAAATAGCTTTTTCTTTGGTCTTCCCTTTCCAGGAGATGTTACTGTCTCGCGCCAAATCCTCGCAGAACCAACCCCAGATCTTTTTGAAAAAACGTGGCTTAGCCTTTCGGATGGAACTCCTCTTATTACCGCAGCAAAACGTGGTAAAGGAACCCTCATTCTCATTCATGTTGCTCCTGACCCAACATGGTCTAACCTTCCTCTTTCTGGCTTTTTTGCACAAATGCTGCAAAAATTAATCACATTAGGTTCTAACGAAAACACAAACCTAACACACAGAGAAAAAAGAACAGTGATACAAAACCCTTGGCGAACTATAGCCGTTGACGGACAATTACAAGTACCACCCTCTGATGTTGTTCCTTTGATCTTTGACTCTCAAAATCCACCCCATCCTTCCTACCATACTCCCCCAGGACTTTATGGTGCCAAAAACAATTTTTATGCACTCAATCTCTTAACTCATTCGTCGCACTTGATGAAACAATCATCATTGCCAACTTCTCTTAATAAAAGCCCTTTATCTTACGATACAAAAGAAAAAAATCTTATCGGTCCACTTTTAGGATTAGCCATCTTATTATTCGCCTTTGACAATTTTCTCATTTTATGGATGGGAGATATTTTTTCTTTCATGAAACGGCGTAATATGTTTCTCGTCCCCTTTATAAGTCTTATTGCCTTGTTTTCATATGATCCAACTCTTCATGCACAAACGAAAGAAAATCATCATGATAGTGTACAAGCTGCTGGCGCAACACATCTTGCCTATGTTATAACCAATAATCATGAAATTGATACAACGAGTAAAAGTGGTCTAGAAGCGTTAAGTCAATTTATCGCAGAGCGCACAATGCTTACCCTTGGCTCTGTTACAGCACTTGATCTCGATAAAGATGAACTCTCTTTTTATCCTCTTATTTACTGGCCAATTGATGTTAAGAGTCCTATACCAACCCCCAAAAGCCTTGAAAAAATAAATAACTTTATGAAACATGGGGGAACAATTTTATTTGACACGCGCGATCAGATAAAGAGCAATCTTAATCTTGAAGGAGACGCTACTCCAGAAACGCAAAGATTACGAGATATCTTAAAAGAGTTAAATATTCCATCCATTGAGCCAGCATCAACAGATCATGTTGTTGCACGTTCTTTTTATATTATGCCAGATTTTCCTGGTCTCTACCGTGGTTCACCTTTATGGGTTGAATCCTCATCAACAAACAAAAAAAATAAAAACTCTCTTGCCAACGGCGATAACGTAAGCTCCCTTCTCATCACCGCAAATAACTTTGCTGGGGCTTGGGCACTCGATGAAAAAGGGGCATGGAAATATCCCCTTGTTCCCAATGATCCAATGCAACGTCTATGGGCATTTCGTGCAGGTTTAAATATTGTCCTTTATGTGCTTACAGGAAACTATAAAGCGGATCAAGTGCATGTTCCAGCACTCTTGGAACGCTTTAAAAGAGAAAGAAGGCAATGATATCATTTTTCACTTTTCAGCCTTTTTTACCACTCTTTTGGATTCTGCTCTTAAGCGGAATATCGATTCTTTTTGTCGTTGTTGGTCTTGTTACGCAACGGCAAGGTTCTTTATTTCGTCTGATGACATTAAGCGCCCTTATCCTTGCTTTGCTCAATCCAATGATCATAAAAGAACAGCGCGAACCACTGAAAAGCACAGTAGGCATTGTCATTGACCGCAGCAAAAGCCAATCATTTGGAACACGTACAAATGATAGTGATGAAGCGCGCAGGCAATTAGTCGAAACACTGGCGCATTATCCACAATTTGAACCACGCTTTATTGAAGCTGGGAAACTTGCTGATAATCAATATGCACCCTCAACGAATTTGTTTGAAGCTTTAACACAAGCATTATCTGATGTACCGTTCTCTCGTTATGCAGGAACCATTTTTATCACCGATGGACAAGTGCATGACATCCCTGACCTATCAGATCTTCATCATGAAGCACCTCTCAATGCCCTGATTACAGGATACTCAGATGAATTTGATCGCCAAATCAAGTTTATTTCTCCTCCACGCTTTGCCCTTGTCAACAAACCACAAACGCTCTCCATTTTGGTAGAAGATAAAGGCCTCGCCAAAAAAACAATATCAGAGAAAGCAAATATTACACTAAGCGTCAATGGACAAGACATTGGCCATTATTCTGTAACTCCTGGCGTGATTTTTCAAACTGAAATTACCCTTCCTCATGCTGAAAAAAATATTATCCAAGTTATAACTGATCCACACAAAGGTGAACTAAGCTTGGAAAACAACCGCGCCATAACAATTATTGAAGGAATCAGAGAAAATTTACGCGTTCTTCTTATTTCAGGTGCTCCTTATAATGGAGAACGGACATGGCGAGACCTTTTGAAAGGTGACTCCAATATTGATCTTGTTCACTTTACTATTTTGCGTCCCCCCACCAAAGCAGATAATACGCCCTCAAGCCAATTATCCTTAGTGGTCTTTCCCACAAGAAAACTCTTTGTTGAAGAAATTAATAACTTTGATCTCATCATCCTTGATGGCTACCAGCACTCTACTGTTCTCCCCTTAATCTATTATGATTATATCGCCCAATATGTACAAAAGGGGGGTGCATTGTTGATGGTAACAGGACCTGAATTTACCCAAAAAAACTCACTTGCGAAAACACCTTTAATAAGCATTCTACCGGCATTGCCCAATGGAACTATTATTGAAAAACCTTTTCGCCCCACATTAACCAAAGAAGGTGAGCGCCATCCTGTCACAAGGGGTCTTGCAACACTTAACCTTCCCGCTTCTCAATGGGGGCAATGGTTGCGACAAATTGCTATTCAAAACATAAATAACGGAATCGCCCTCATGAAAGGAGCGGATGAACAACCACTTTTACTTCTCTCCCATGTTGATAAAGGACGTGTGGGCATGTTGCTTTCTGATGAAAGTTGGCTTTGGGCACGAGGTTTCGAAGGCGGTGGTCCTTATGCTGCTCTTTATCGTCGTATTGCCCATTGGCTCATGAAAGAACCAGAACTTGAGGAAGAAAAATTAAGTGCGACCAGCAGCCATCATCATTTAACAATTCGCCGCCAAACTCTAAAAGACCATCCAGAACCCGCTGAAATAATCTTTCCCTCTGGAAAAAAAGAAAATATTACTCTGACCAAAGAGAAAGAAGGCCTTTTTACTGCAACTGTGACCACTGATGAGACAGGAATTTTTAACATTAAAAATGGCGGTTTAACAATACTTTCTTCTGTAGGGATGCTCGATAATCTTGAGTTGTTTGACTTGATTTCAACACAAGAAAAACTAGCCCCCATTATTAAGCACACTGGTGGCTACATCGGACGTTTACACCCTGAAGGAAAAGACAACATTCATCTTCCTCCATTTAAGCTGATTCAATCAAAAATAAGTCCGTCCTCTTCCCCAACACATTCAATTGTTCTGAAAGAAGCAACAGAAACCCGTTTAATCAATACCTTTTATTTTTCGATATTTTCTGGTTTTTTTGCACTGCTTGCTTGCCTTTTACTGTTGAGCAGCATGTGGTATTATGAAGGCCGTTAAAAAGTCTGAGATTTCGTATAATAGTTTTTAAATTTAACTTATCCTTTTACGTATTTACTTGTCTTTTATAATTATATAACGTATTGATTTATAACTAAAAATACAGTGGAATTCTCCTTATTTCCAATGTCCTCATATTAAAACAATAAAAAACATTCTCTTGCGTATTATTAGAAGAGATGCTGTATGGATAGAAAACATCGAAGAAAAGAGTGAAATACCTCTTATGAATCCTCTTAAAACAAAGCTAGGATTTTCATAAAATTGGGGGAAAATAGTACGATGTTTTTTATTTGCACCTTGTATAAGCGTAGAGATGGTAGTGTACAGTAAGCCCTATATAGTTCACAGAAGCTTTCTATTATAGTATCGAATACCGGTCGTGAAATTAGCTCAAACGCATTGAGAAATGTTTTTTTACAAATATGTGAATGTATAACACAATGATATTTTATTAGGGATATTCTATTTAGAACATTCCGCTTGAGACATTCTTTTTTGCAAGCTAATTTTCATTTTACAATCTTTCTTGCCTTTAAGCACTAACTTATCTTATGTTTATTCTTTAAATCGTTTTTAATACTCTACGAGCTTTTATGTTTTATCTTGCCCATATATCGGATGTACATCTTTCCCCTCTCCCGCAACCTTCCCTTTTTGAACTTTCTGGGAAACGTCTTACCGGTTATCTGAACTGGCAAAAAAAACGTAAGAGTCAGATGGCAACAGATGTCCTAGAAACTTTAATAGATGCCTTGAACAAAACAAAACCTGATCACCTTGTGATCTCTGGTGATCTTGTAAATCTTGCTCTCGATAAAGAATTTGTACAAGCTCATCGTTGGCTACTTAACCTAGGAAAACCTCAAGATATTTCTTTGACATTTGGAAATCACGATGCCTATGTCCGGGGCGCTTTACAAAAAGCATGCACTCTCTTTAAACCTTGGATTACAGGTGACATCCCTCAAAAAAGTGCCTTTCCTTATATGCGCATTCGCAAAGATGTTGCCATCATAGCAGCTTCTTCAGCCATTGCGACATTGCCTTTTCAAGCTTCTGGCTATTTTGGTAAAATGCAAGCGCAAACTTTACCGCTCTTTTTAAAGGAAGCAGCACAGCGCAACCTTTTTCGTGTCGTCATGATTCACCACCCCCCCTTTCCAAAGGCAACGTCTTGGCATAAAAAACTACGGGATATAAAACGTTTTCTAGACATTATCAAATACCACGGTTGTGAGCTTATTCTTCACGGACATACTCATTTACCCACATTGAATTACATTGAAGGACCAATTAAAAAAATTCCTATTGTTGGTGTTCCTTCCGCATCACAAGCTTTTGGTGATAAAAAACCGCCCGCAGGCTTTAATTTATTTTCCATTGAACGCTTACAAAATCAATGGCATTGCCAATTACAACGTTATAGCATTATCAACCCCAAAAACGAGATTGCATGTACTGAAACAATTAATCTTTAAACACCTTCATAGTTGCCCAAACAACAAAAAATAAAAACATTTTTATTTCACATCCCTTTGGAAATCATAATTCTTATTTCCCTTTTTCTCCTTAAAAGATAAAGTTTCACCTTCTCTGTCAATAGATCAATTTTTCTCAGACAGTTCCATCTGCTGCCCCACTTATGTGACTAGCTTTTTACAAACTTATCGGTTTTCTTCCTTCCCGCTCTAAAGGACGAAAATTCTACCACATCTGATTTATAAATAATTCGGATTCTTGTCTCACGGGTTCCAGCTGCTAATTGCGCATGTGATTTACTTCACAAAGCTCTACACATAAACCCTGCTTTGAATTTCATCATCCACTCCTCCAAAAGCATCTAATGCCTAAAATCCTTATATTATTACAATGATGATATTTTATAGAATAATAGAGACGCTCATTCAGCTTCTATACCTGAAAATCAATGGCTAAAAAAGCCAAATAATAACTAAAGTATATAATTTAAATAACCCAACCTACTTGTGATTCATAAACAAATGATGTTGATTGATTTATCGTAAATAGATTTGAAATGATCCATTACTATTTCACTCGAAATTTATTATCGTACATTAAAAAATTAGGAAAATAATAGATTATATTTCGATAACAGACATAGGTAATAATGTTTTTTATGTCTCAATAAATTCCTAATTTTCTCTCTATTTTTTCCTATAAATCACTTTATAATACTCTTTATAATTATTTTATTATTGAATTATATTGCGGATGTAATTTTACGTTCTTTAGAATTTTTTTGCGAGCTTTTTGTTATTAAATAAAATATTTTACGATACCGCAAAACAGAAAAGTTGATTGTATGAAAAATCTTTCAAATAAAATAAAATGCCATTAGCTTGCCAATTCACATGTTGGTTTAAAAAAGCATCTTTTAAAGCACCCAAACCCATTTCCCGACGGTACCTATGAATGATGTAATGTTAAGTCCATTTAGCAACACCATCTTCACGTTTATGGAAAAGCAAGCTAGTATCAAAATCTCACACTTTGCCACCCCCTAATGTAGCGACAGCCTTTAGCACTTAAAATGGTTCATAAGAAGCATTTTTATTCTTTCTTTAATGTTTTTATCTCACGACGCCCCCTCTTTTTGACGTGCAAAAGACATGGTTTTGATCGGTTCAATATGGTATAGGTTTAAAATGAGAAAATCTTATGACACTTGGGTCTCTCACTCAACATGACAAAAAGTAATTTATGTTTACAAATCAAAGTATTGTTCGAATAAAATAGTAGCTCTTTTGAGTAAAGGATATTTACTAGAACATATCTGAAAAATAAAAGCCTCATTCGAAAATGAGACTTTTGAAGTGTTTAATTCTGCAAAAAATTAAAATTTATAAGCTACACCCACACGAAAATCATTTGTCTTGTAGCCCATTTCAAATTTATCCTGTATGAACTTCTTTTTGCCAAAATCTGAATAACGATATTCTGCACGTACAATAATATTATCAGTCATTGCAAAATCAATACCACCTCCAAGGGTATAACCAATCATGGTCTTTTTTTCATCATGCAACCAATCAGAAAAATCAACTTCTCCATTTTTGCTATCAGCTACTGCCGCAAAAATATTCTGAAGCTGCGTATAAGCAATCCCTCCAGAAATATAAGGCATCATACGCTCAATCGCAAAACCAACTCTCACCCGTGTAGCACCAGCCCATTTTTGTTTTAAAGTATGACGTACAGCTTTAATAGGTGTTGTCGAATCCTCCTCATGCAAATCTCTTGTTAGACTTGTTTTTTCTACAAGTTTTGGTGTTTCTTCAGTTGGACTTTTTTTCGGTAGATTGACATCTTTAGAATCCTTTTTACCAAACCACATAATATCTGTATCAATACCTATAATAAAACTATTATCGATATCAATATTGGAACCTGCATAAACTCCCCCGATAAAACCAGAAAGTTTAGGTAAATTCTCCTTTCCAATTGGATTCCATATCCCTGTCTCATGTTTTAAATAACTTGCAGTTGTTTTACCTGAAAAGTTACCAATCTGTCCTCCAAGATAAAATCCTGTCCAAGACAAAGCAGGTGCTGGAATAACAGGAACAGGTTGTTCAGGAATAACGATATCCGACGCCTGTACTACAGAAATTGAAATTAAAGAAAATATAGATGTTGAGGCTAAATACTTTGTAATCATAATTGCTCCCCTAAAAGCTAATGTGATACATAAATAATGGTAAATCGTTTCACAATTTTTTGAAAAAATCTATAGCAAAAATGACACAGTTAAAAAATTAAAATTAGTTTTAAATAAAGCTTAAATATTATTTATAATTTCCAGAAGCTATTAATCTATAGCATCTTTTATAGCTTCATATTGATCATTATTATCTGAAATTATATAAATAATTATAATGTCAATTTTTTGAAAAAATGAGATAACGCTCATAAAAAATATGATTCACTAAATTAATCACTCATCGCTTTTTGTATAAAGAATGATACCTAGAATGGAGAATTTTTTCATCACACTTGAAAAAACAGTAGAGAACTTCACTCTAACCCTCTCAAGCGTCTATGAAATGAAAGACAAAAATTAATATATAAAAATGGAATTAATAATTTTTATTTATTCTTATAGAATTATTTTAATATTTCATGATTTTTGTAAAAACTGAACAGACCAATTGCCCAGTTTCTGCAATTAATTTTTCCACACGAAGCAAATCAGGTTCCCCAACACTATTCAACAAAAGATCACTTAATCTAGGTGGCATGTCATTGGGATCAAGAGAATCATTTAAGCAAAGCCGTATAATTTGACTCAAATTTGTATAAAGACGATAGGCATAATGTAAATCAGCAATACATGACTGATTAAGAAAACTGTTTGGTAAGTGATCTAAAATATCCGCTGTCGTCGCTCCAATTTGAAACTCCATGACATGCGTAATAAGAGAAAATTGAGCAATAAACTCCAAATCCATAATGCCACCAGACATCGTTTTTAAATCCCATTGATTTTTTGGCGGCTTTTCTTTTGCAATCAAGGCACGCATTTCACATACTTCTTTTGCAACTTCCTTCTTATCACGAGAAATAGCAATAATTGCACACACTTCATTTTCTAGCTTTTGTAAAAAATCAGGGTCTCCTGCAATGCCTCGAGCCCTTGTTAAAGCAAGATATTCCCATATCCATGCTTCTTGGCGATAATACTTTTTAAAAAATGGAAAAGAAACAGCAATAGGTCCTTTATTGCCTAATGGCCGTAACCTTAAATCAACGACATAAAGAATACCTTGGCTTGTAAGAGTGGATAAAGCAGAAACGAGGCGTTGTGCTAAACGCGTATAATATTGAGAGATATAAAGAGGCTTTTCTCCATCAGATATTTCTGCATCATCATCGTGTTCATAAAGCAAAACGAGGTCAACATCGGAATCTGCTGTTAATTCGCGACTTCCAAGCTTCCCCATACCCAATATGCCAACACGCCCCCCTTTAATACGACCATGAAGACGAGAAAATTCCTCTTGAACGGTAGCAAATGTTTTTGTAATCATAAGATCAGCAAGCGCAGTAAAAGCAAAACCCGCTCTTTCTCCTGTAATTGTACCGTTTAAAATTCGAATACCAATCAAAAAACGTTGTTCATCTGCAAAAATCCTTAAATGGTCAAGAATTTCCTCATAAGAAAGAACATTTTCAAGAAAATATTCAAGCCGTTTTTCTAAGTACGTTTTGGTCGGTAATTCTGAAAGAATATTCGGATCTAACATTCCATCAAAAACATGGGATCTGCGTGTAATAATTTCTGCAAGACGTGGAGCAGCACCCATAATAAGGACAAGCATATCCAAAAGAGAGGGATTAGACTGCAAAAGACTAAAAAGCTGAATTCCTGAAGGTAAGCCCTGTAAAAAACCATCAAAACGCAACATCGCCTCATCAGCTCGTTTTGTCCCACCAAAAGCTTTCAAAAGAGCTGGTGTTAATTCCGTTAATCTCTCGCGTGCTTCGGCTGATTGCGTTGCTTTATAACGACCAAAATGGAGCGTGCGCATAATACGACAAATATCACTTGCTCTTTCGAAGCCTAAACGGCTTAACGTTATTAATGTCTCCGGATCATCTTCTTCACCGGTAAAAACTAAATTACCAATTTCTAAACCAAGTTCTTGCTCATTCTCAAACAGTGCTGCATAATGTTTTTCAACAACCTGAAGTGTTTTTAATAAATCACGGATAAAATTGCTACTGTCTTGATAACCCATTAAATAGGCAACACTTGTGAATTGAGCAGTATCATTTGGAAGAAGATGTGTTTGTTCATCGAAAAGCATTTGAATACGATGTTCCACATTTCGAAGAAAAGCATAACTTTTTATAAGGCTATTTCTCGTTTTCTCACTGATCCAACCAAGCGTGTGAAGTTCTGCTAACATTGCAACTGTCTGACGTCCACGTAATTGAGGAAAACGTCCACCAGCAATGAGCTGCTGTGTCTGAACAAAAAACTCAATCTCACGAATACCACCACGACCTAACTTTATATTATGCCCATAAGCTGCAATTTGACCGTAATTTTTATGCGCATGAATTTGACGTTTGATCGAATGAATATCAGCAATAGCAGCATAATCTAAATATTTCCGCCACACATAGGGAAAAAGCTCTTTGAGAAAGTTAAAACCTGCCCTCTTATCACCAGCAACTGGACGTGCTTTAATCATGGCTGCTCGTTCCCAATTTTGCCCACGCCCTTCG
Organism: Bartonella sp. AA56HLJMS; assembly: GCF_042197145.1. Taxonomy (NCBI): domain Bacteria; kingdom Pseudomonadati; phylum Pseudomonadota; class Alphaproteobacteria; order Hyphomicrobiales; family Bartonellaceae; genus Bartonella; species Bartonella sp. AA56HLJMS. The sequence continues at coordinate 200,169 of NZ_JBHIRL010000002.1, forward strand.
TAATAACGCAATGCAGTCCTTACTGGTAAGGCCAAAGGGGTTGAACCTGGATCTGGACGAAGACGAAAATCAAGACGAAAAACATATCCTTCCGCAGTGCGTTCTTGAATGATACGGATTAATCGGCGTACCATTTTAGAAAATACGTCAACACTTTCAGAAAGATTACCAATATGAGGTGATGTTTCATCAATGAAAACAATAAGATCAATATCAGAAGAATAATTAAGTTCCCCTGCTCCTAACTTTCCCATCCCTAAAATAATTAAACCACAGTCTTTTTCTGGATTCTCACGGCTTAATAAATTGATCTTACCATGATCATGCGCTTCTCTTAATAGAAAACGTAGTGCTACACTTAATGCTGCTTCGCCCAAACGTGTCAACCAAGCACATGAAACTTCGTAAGTAAAAACACCACCCAAATCAGCTAAAGCAATAAGAACATGCGCTTCTCGTTTTTTGCGCCTTAAAGCAGCCATCAATGAAGTTTCATTTATAGCTTCATCCTTATCAATAGCTGTAATATCATCTATAATTTCGCTCAGCCTTGTTTCTATATCAACATTTAATAAAGCACTAAGATATGGTGTGTTGGCAATTAAAACCTCACGCAAAAAAGGAGATAAGGTCATAACCGAACTGATAAAATCAATCTGCGTTCCACTCTCTGAAATGATGGAAACAAGCGATTCTAAACCTTCTTTCCTTGCTTGTTCTTCCATGTCTTTTAACCATTGGGAACCACTTTTATCGAGAGGACATAAAGGGAGAAGCTGTGTTTTTAAAAAAGCTTGTTTCATCTCTGCTCCCTTGAAAAGCATTTTGCTTTCCTTTCTATTGCTTTATACTTTTAAAATAGTTGTGACCTATGAAAGTGAAGAAAAATATCTTTAAGGAAATAACAAAACAGCCCTAAGCCCTGGATTTGCATTTTCAAGTAACAATTCACCCCCGTGAAGCTTCATAACCGCTTTTGCTATACTTAAACCAATCCCAAACCCAGGTTGTGTGCGGCTTTCTTCAAGACGAACAAATCGTTCTGTCACTTTTTCACGTTTATCCTCTGCTATTCCTGGTCCATTATCGCTCACAACAACTAATAAATGTTCATCACGATATTCCATTGATAAGCAAACCTTCGCTTGCCTTCCACCTTTAGGCGCATATTTAATTGCATTATCTATAAGATTAAAAATTGATTGCGCAACAAGCTCACGATTCAATTTTAGCTCTTTATCAAATATATCTCCCAACTGAAGTAAAACACCTGACTCTTCAGCAAAAGGTTCGTAAAGCTCAACAGCATCCTCAAGGATCAGTTTCATATTAATCATTTCAAGATGTTCAATTGCACTGCTGGCCTCAATACGTGAAATCATTAAAATCGCATTGAACGTACAAATAAGTTGATCTGATTCTGCAATAACCCTATCAAGGACCTGACGATATTCAAGCTTTGTCTTATTTCCTGAAAGCGCTTCTTCAGCGCGATTTCTAAGACGCGTTAACGGCGTTTTCAGATCATGAGCAATATTATCTGATACTTGACGTAAACCAATATTTAACTCTTCAATGCGGTCTAACATAACATTAAGATTGCTTGACAATCGATCAAACTCATCCCCTACTCCAGAAACAGGTAAACGCCCACTGAAATCACCATCCATCAAGCGCTGTGATGCAGCCGTTACATGATCAATCCTTTGTAAAGCTCTTCTGCCAACAAAAAACCATATGAGTAAAGCGCCTCCAACCATTGCAGCAAGTGCAATGATCACAGCTTTGCGAATAACAACAGCAAAACGTTCTGGCTCATCCAAATCACGTCCTATAAGAATCTTCATAGCATTAGGTAAATCAACAATAACCGCCAAAGCGCGATGTTCACTTGTTTTGCCATGTTCTCCAAAACGGGAATACAAAAAAGAGGTAGAAATAAAACCACTCTGATTCAAAAGACCTAATTCAATACGTGCTACATTTCCAGCTAAAATACGCCCCATAGAATCTGTAACAAGATAAAGAAATGCTCCTGGTTGTCTTGAACGATAATCAATAGTGCGCATTAATAAGGATAATCCCCCATAATTATAAGCATTTTCAATATACTTTAATTCTTCATGTAAAGCCTGTTCAGTTTGCTCTGTTAACAATGAAGCAGAAAATGCCGTCATATAAATAGAAAGTCCTGTTGCCACCAATCCAAACAATAAAATGTAAAGTGCTGAAAGCCTTAGCGCCGTCGTGCGCATTATATTAATCAAACGATTCATGCTTTGTTATCTGGTACTTTCAGCATATATCCAGCTCCACGCACTGTATGGAGAAGGGGAACATCAAAATCTTTTTCAATTTTGGCTCTCAAACGAGAGATATGGACATCAATGACATTCGTTTGTGGATCAAAATGGTAATTCCAAACGTTTTCCAAAAGCATAGTGCGTGTAACAACCTGCCCCGCATAACGCATCAAATATTCAAGTAAACGAAACTCTCGTGGTTGCAATAGAATGTTTCTATCACCTCGTTTTACCGTATGTGCTAACCGATCAAGCTCAAGATTACCTACACAGTAAACAGTTTCTGCTTCTTTAGGATTTTTCCGCCGTTGTAAAACTTCAACACGCGCAAGAAGTTCAGAAAAAGCATAAGGCTTTGTTAAATAATCATCTCCCCCTGCACGCAGCCCCGTTACACGATCATTAACTTGCCCTAAAGCAGACAGAATAAGAACCGGTGTTTCATTGCCTTTAGCGCGCAATTCAGCAATAATAGAAAGACCATCACGATGCAAAAGCATTCGGTCAACAACCATAACGTCATAATTTTCCGTGGTTGCTAAAGCGTATCCCGTATCTCCATCATAAGCAACATCAACAGAATGCCCTACTTCCAAAAATGCTTTTTCGAGATAATGCCCCGTCTCATGATCATCTTCAATAACGAGTATCTTCATAAAACGTATCTCCATTATTTTATTATGTTGTAGGACAAATGTTTAATAAACATTTGTCCTACAACTAAAGCCTTATTTTTTGAAAATTGGAAGAGCAACAAAACGATTTTGATCATTTGTTCGCACTTGTAAGAGTATAGCCTTTCGTCCTAACTGCTGAGCATTTTTCATTGTGTTAATAATATCAGAGACTCGTTTAACTGGTTTATTATTTACTGTCACAATGATATCACCAGGGCGTATCCCTTTATCTGCAGCATCTGAATCGGTATCGACATCCGTTACGACAACCCCTACACCATCATCAGAAGGCATAACAATCAAACCATAATCTTCCAATGTTTCATCTAAATCACTCTGTCCATTTGAATATTTTGAAGTCTCTTTCTTACTTTCATCTTCAGACATTGAAGCGAGTTTAACCTTTATACTCTCCTCCTTACCTGATCTCCAAATCCCTATGGTTACCATTTCTCCTGGTTTAATATTTGCAATACGTTTCGCCAGCTCACGCGCATCAGCAACTTTTTCATTATTCACTGAAATAATTACATCACCCGCTTTAATACCAGCCTTTTCTGCCGGTCCTTTTAACGGATCAGTAACCAAAGCACCTTTGGCTTCTTTCAATCCTATTGAATCGGAAATCTCCTTTGTTACCGGCTGAATCTGAACACCTAACCAACCACGTTGAACTGAACCTTTTTCAATAAGTTGTTGTACAACCTGTTTTACAGTCGCTGCTGGAATAGCAAAAGCAATCCCAACATTTCCTCCAGAAGGAGAAAAAATTGCTGTATTAACCCCAACAACCTTTCCATTAAGATCAAACGTTGGACCACCAGAGTTTCCTCTATTAACAGCAGCATCAATCTGAATAAAATCATCGTACACACCAGTGCCAATATCACGTCCACGTGCAGAAACAATACCTGCTGTCACAGTTCCACCAAGACCAAATGGATTCCCAATGGCAACAACCCAATCCCCAACACGAAGCTTTGAATCATCACCAAAATCAACATAAGAAAATTTTCTTTTATCATTCACTTTTAATACGGCAAGGTCGGTTTTTGGGTCTTTCCCAATGAGCTTTGCGTTCAATTCTGTACCATCATCAAGAACAACAGTATAACTTGTTCCGTCAGAAATCACATGATCATTGGTCACAATGTAACCATCAGATGAAATAAAAAAACCCGATCCAAAAGCAACAGGACGGAGTCTCTGCGATTGGTGCGGAAATTTATTTTTAGGTTTATCAAAATCATAAAACTCTTTAAAAAATCTTTTTAAAGGATGCTGATCTGGTAATTGATCAAGTCCTGGACCACTAAAAAAGTTGCTAAAGAACCTATCTTCTTTCTTTTTATTGCTCTTTACTTGTACTGCCACAACGGCTGGTTTCACTTGAGCAACAATATCGGCAAATCCCTGTTGTTGCATTAACGAAGTAAATACAGAACTTGCATGAGCCTTTGTCATCCACAAGCTTGATGTACATCCACTAAAAAACAGTGCACTTTCCAATATCGCAGAAAAACTCACTGCGACAAATGTTTTAAAGAAAGCCTTTTTAACCATTTATTCTATGCTCCTATTCAATCATACCTTTATTTCAATTCCGATCACTTATAAAATACCAGACCTTACCATTTTCTGTCTAAATTATTAAAGTTTTGTAAGGTTTCAGTATTCCCTAATATAATTACAATAAGATTGTCTGCTCATTGCAGATGATCTGATTTTTTCTTTTATGTAACATTTTTTTTAATGCAATGACATTTTTGACTGTTCTTTTTCATTCACATAACGCATGATTATTCCGTTTGAAGTGGAAAAATATGATACTTACGCCAATGATAATAATGATCAAAGGCGAGAACCATAAAAACCAAGTTATCTTATTCAATGGTGGTTTCAAGAGAATAAATTCACCATATCGCTCAACAAGAAAGTCAGTGACTTGCTGATTACTATAGCCCATTTTTAGCCTTTCCCGAATTAAAAGCCGTAAATCACGTGCTAAAGCAGCATCTGAATCATCAATTGATTGATTTTGACAAACCGGACAACGTAAATGCGATGAAATATGGCGTGCTCGCGCTTCAAGAATCTTATCCTTTAAAATCTCATCCGGCTCTACTGCTATTGCTAATCGAAAAGGAAATGTTGCAATTAAAAAAAATACAATCCAAAGAATTTTTTTCATCTCAATGTCTTTTCCAAAAATTTAAAGCAAGCACTACCCTATTGTACATGCCAATGCGAAACCAATACCCCAGAAGAGAAAGACATCCCCCCATAGCCATCATGAATGCCCCTAACCAAATACATATTACATAAGGCTTCCACCATACGTGCACAACGAGACCCCGATTATCAATATGTCCTGGTACAATATATAGCTGTGATAAGCCATGATTTTTAAGACCAACTTCTGTTGTTGATGTATTTTGGCTTGAATAAAATCGCTTTGAGGCTGTTACATGACCTACAATGTTTTTATTTTCATATATTTTAAAATAAAACTCCATTGTCGAATAATTCGAACCAACACCATCATACACTGCATCAAAATGAAGCGTTTTATCCGCTATCGTCACCCTATCCCCTACGTTCATGATTAAAATACGTTCTTGCCCAAAACTTGCCACGCAAACAATACCAAATAATGTAACGCCTAATCCCATATGTGCTATTGCTGCACCAAAAGTAGACCATGGCAATCCAAGAAATCTCTTAACGCGTACTGAAAAAGCTCTCTTACCATATCCACTCTTTCCCCATAGATCCGCTAAACTGCCTAAAAAAACAAACGCTGAAAGCCCAATCCCTAAAACTGCAAAAATATCACGCACAGATGTCGCATAAAATATTATAAAACAGACGATACCAACCAATACAAAAACAAACCACAACCGTTCAAAAACTGCAAGAAAATCACCGCGTTTCCATGCCACCATTGTCCCAAACGGAACAAACAACAACAGCAAAACCATTAGCGGTCCACAGGTAAGGTTAAAAAAAGCAGCCCCTACAGAAATTTTTTGCCCTGTTAATATCTCAATAAAATAAGGATAAAGCGTACCAATCAATACTGTTGCTGTTATTGTTGTCAGTAACAAGTTATTTAAAACAATAAACCCTTCACGTGAAATTGGTTGAAAAAATCTTTCTGTTTTTAAAATAGGGGTACGCAAAGCAAAAAGAAGAAAAGCAGCTCCCGTAAAAAAAAATAAAAGAGCAAGAATTGCTTGCCCGCGTGCTGGATCAACAGCAAAACTATGAACAGAAACTAAAAGCCCAGAACGCACAAGAAAAGTTCCCATCAGAGAAAGGGAAAAAGTAAGCAGCGCTAAAAACAGAGTCCAACTTTTCAATATTTCTCGTTTTTCGAGAACAAGAGCAGAATGTAAAAGAGCCGTTCCTGAAAGCCATGGCATAAACGAAACATTTTCAACAGGATCCCAAAACCAATACCCCCCCCATCCTAGCTCATAATAAGCCCAATAAGAGCCAACCATAATACCCAATGTCAAAAAACACCAAGAAAGTAAAAGCCACGGACGAATCCCACGCGCCCAAATTCTATCAACATGTCCCATAATCAATGCCGCAACGGCAAAAGAAAAACAAAGTGAAAAACCGACATAACCTAAATAAAGTAGCGGTGGATGAATTGCTAATGCGATATCTTGTAAAAGAGGATTGAGACCATTTCCCTGCAATGCTGGTGGATTTACGCGTAAAAATGGATTGGATACAAAAAGAATAAATAAAAGAAAAGCAGTTGTAATCCAACTTTGGCAAATTAAAACAAGCGTCTTAAAATCTTCTGGCAAATGTTGGCTAAAAAAAGCCATCAATGCGCTAAAAAAAGCAAGACTTAAAACCCATAACAACACAGAGCCTTCGTGGTTGCCCCAAACACCTGTAATTTTATAGAGCATCGGTTTTTCTGAATGAGAATTCTCAACAACGTTCAAAACAGAAAAATCAGATACGACATAAGCATAAATTATCACTAAAAAAGATAAAAGCAGTAATGTAAAAGTGATATATGTTAGAGGAACAACTGTTTGCATTAACAAACGCTCTCTCCACCAAAAACCTAAAGCAGGTAAAAATGCCCCTAATAAGCTTACTGAAAATGCTGCAGCTAAAAAAATATGACCTAGTTCGACAAGCACAATCGAATTATTTCTCCATAATGTAATGTTTTTTCAAACGATCAGCTGTTTCTTTAGGCATATAAGTTTCATCATGTTTTGCTAAAATACGCATCCCTATAAAAAAGCCCTGTTTATCGAAATGCCCTTCTACGATCACCCCCTGACCTTCACGAAAAAGATCCGGTAAAGCACCATTGAAAATTACTTTTTCATGTTTTTTGTTATCCGTTACAAAAAAAACAACGCCTCTCTCTCCAACATATTGAACAGTTCCCTTTTCAACAAAGCCACCCAAACGCAAAGGGCGCTCCGTTAAAATATCTTCTCTTGTAATTTCAGAGGGCATTCTAAAAAAACTGACCGCATGACGCATTGCATACACTATGAGACTTGCTGCAATTGTCATAACCAAACAACATAATAATATGATCAGTAAGCGCTTTTTTTTTCGCTGCTCTAAAATAACCTTCCATGAGGCAGAATTCTTTAAAGATTGACTGTTCATAGACACTCTGCGAAAAAATTTACGTTATAATTAAGTATCAATATTTTATTTTTTAAAAGCTTTGCACATCTTCTACATAGGTGCAAGATTTCTTTTCTTTGTATGCTCACTCGATAAATCACGTAACTGAATTATCATTTTTTTAACACGTGATTGTCCTGAAAAATTTTCAGGCATTGTGTCAAGAAAGCTTTGTAAAAATTGCACTGCCTGCGCAGTTTTTCCTGCTTGATGCAATGCATCAGCCAACAATAAACGTGGATAAAAATCTGTTGGCGCTAAATCTGCTGCTTTTTGAAAAGCATTTTGCGCTTCTTGCGTTATCACTCCCCCTTCATAACCAACCAATGCTAAACCGTATCCTACAAGCCTTGGAGCTGTTTCTCCATTCAAACGAAGTGCATCTAAATAAGTATTCACTGCTTCTTGAAAAAGGCTTTCTTCGAGATACCCTACCGCTAACGCATCTGCTAGCTTGCCATCATGAGGTGCACGGAAAAAAAGCACTTGTAAACGAATAAGCTTTTCTTGCTTACTAAGAGTTTGAGGATCCTTATCCATTAATTCGCTAAAAAAATAACTTTTCACTTCTGGATTGCCTGTCAGCCCATAAATATTCCATGTCATAAGGAGAACAAACAAGATACTTAAAGCCTTAAGAATATTTCTTTTTTTATAATGCATATAAAGCTTGTTAAACTCAATCATACGCTTATGGCTTCTATAACCACCCACGGTTTGAACTTTCCATTCTTTTTTTATCTCATCATCAAAACGTAGTGAAAGAAAAAGAACACTTGCCAGAAAAATCAGAAAAAATGCTGCAAAAATCAATAAGAGCATATCGTTTTTTTCCAATACGAACAGAGAATAACTCGCTTATATTTTATCCTCTTCATGAGAAAAGTGATGTGAATTAATAAAAATTCATTTTTTCATGGAGAATATTATAAAATCTATTGTATATATCAATTAAATAAAGAAACTAAAAACAATGTTTCCCTACTCTTTGATGTATTATCTGAAAATACTGCTTTACAAACTTTATAGACATTTCTTGCTTAAGGAAAAAATATGTTATTCTCCCATCTTAGGTAATAAAACTTTTGCATACAACCCACCCAAATCAGAACGTGATAAAAAGAGATTGCCACCATATTCACTGACCATATCTGAAACAATTGCTAACCCTAAGCCTGACCCTAGTTTACTTTCATTAAACCGCCACCCTCTTTTTAATGCTTCATCAATTTTGTCTTCTGTTAAACCAGGACCATCATCTTCTACAAAGATACTAAAATATTCTGTTTCTTCAGCATTTTCTTCTAAACAACAAGAGATCAAAACCTTTGCGCGAGACCACTGAGTAGCATTTTCAATCAAATTCCCTATAATTTCTTCTAAATCTTCCTTCTCTCCAGAAAAAACAATATCATCAACATCCATAATAAATTGAATTTGTTTTTCAGGATTAAGCTTTTTCATAACCCGTACCAAGCGTTCAAGCACACTGCGAACAGACGTATGATAGACAACACTATCGCATTGTGCTGCAATCCGCGCACGCTGAAGATAATGATTGATTTGAGCTTGCATTATTTGCGTTTGCTCTCTCAACAAACTAGCCTTTTCTCCGCGCATCTTATCTGTCTCATTCATAATCACGGATAGAGGCGTCTTCAATGAATGCGCGAGATTACCAACCTGTGTGCGAAATCGCTCGATAATACGCTGATTATTATTAATGAGAGCATTCATCTCTTGTACAAGCGGCATCACTTCGCTTACTAAATCCGTATTCACATAATGAACTCTTCCTTCGCGAATATCATTCAATGCACGTCGAATAAGCTTCAACGGTTGAAAACTAAAGAAAATAATAGCAATATTAATAAGAACACTCCCGATACCGAAACTCCAAAGAAAAATTTGCAAAGTTCGCTTAAATTCCTTTACCTGGGCATGAGCTTCATCGATATTCCCAACAAGCCGAAAACGTGCAATATGATTTTTATTATCAAGAACAACATCACTCTCAATCACTTGTAGCTTTTGACCATTGTTCCCCGTTATCCGATAAGAGCGAAAGAATTTATTGTCAAAAGGTATATCAACATCACTTGGTGTAAATATCTCGCCTGTTCCCAATGAGGGAGATGTCAATCTTCCTTTTAAATTATGGGATATCGCAACAACTTCCCAATACCATCCTGTTGTTGGATCAGAATAACGAATATCATCAATCCCAGCCCCTCCTATCAAAGTACCTTCCGATGACACCGTCACTGTTGCAATAAGACTGTAGAGTTGAGCAGAAAGGATACGCTCTAGGCTTTGTTCAGTCGAACGCTTATAAAATAAAATACTTACTGCAGAAATCGATAAAAGAGAAATAACAACCCATAATGTTGATAAGATCATAACACGTAAACTGAGAGATCGAGTAATTACAAAAAAGAACCTCCTATACCAATTATTCTCTTCAAAAACATTCATTAATCACCTCGCGTTCTCACGCGATATCCCATTCCTCGAATAGTTTCAATCAAATTCACTCCAAGCTTTTTCCGTAACCGACCTACAAAGACTTCCACCGTATTCGAATCCTTATCAAAATCCTGATCATAAAGATGTTCAGTAAGCTCTGTTCTTGAAATGACCCTGTCACAATGATGCATGAGATACGAAAGCAGTCTGAATTCATAAGATGTTAGTTTAATCAATTGACCATCCACAAAAACACGAGACGTCTTTGTATCCAACAAAACATTTCCGCAACATAATGCACTTGTCGCATGTCCCGTAGTGCGACGAATTAATGCTCGCAAGCGCGCCATCACTTCCTCCAAATGAAATGGCTTCACAACATAATCGTCAGCTCCAGCATCAATACCGTGCACCTTATCAGACCAACGGTCTCGCGCCGTTAGCATTAAAACAGGCATGGAGAGCCCTTCTTGACGCCACTTTTCAACAACACTAATACCATCAATCTGCGGTAAACCTATATCAAGTATCACCGCGTCGTAAGACTCTGTGCTCCCTAAAAAATAAGCCTCTTCACCATCGAAAGCACTATCGGAAACATATCCTGCACGTCTTACAGCTTCTGCTAATTGATGGTGAAGATTCCGATCATCTTCAACGATTAAGATACGCATCACAACACCATCTGCTAAAGACTAATCAGCAGGAACAAAAAACTCAACACGACGTAACTTTTCACCATTACGGGCTGGTACAACAACTACAATTGCACACATGTCCTTTCCATCCTGAACAACCGGTTTTGAACGGACGAGAACCCCGCTCTCTTGCGCGGCAGCCTTCTTACCTACTTCAGCACACCCAGAAGCTAGAACAGAATCTGCTTCTAAAAAAGCTGCTATTATTACGAATAAGAATTTTTTTTTCATCATAAATATTTCAATAACCCATCTCTTCTCTTCCTTGATAAAGGGTAAAAGAAATAATGGTTTTTTTTGGTCGATTAAAAAATCACAAATGGAAATAATTTATCCTCTATCTTACAGAATAACATATTAACATTACTCCAAATTTTTAAAAAATCAAAAAAATATTTTTAATAATGAGAATAAAATTTATTCAATAAAATAATAAAATATTAATATACTATCTTACAAAAAATGAATAATTCTAAAACAAATTCTTTCTCTGTTAGAACTATAGAAAAAAAATACTTCTACTCCATATAATTATTGTAGATTTGTTTGGTTGTATTGCTTTGCCATAGGCTCTCTTTAAATGTTTGATTTTTTTAAAAAAAAGAAAGGGCAACACCGTAAGCCATTCCATAGTCCTGCTCTCATTGAATTAGACGCACGATTAGACACAGCGCTTTATCACATTCGTTCTGCTAACAGTTTTTTCTGGAAAAAGGCAAAAATCGTCTCACAAAATTTTCATCTTCAAGGATGGAAACGTTTTATCGTTGAAGTTCTCGATGAAATACTGACATTAGGGTTGATGGGATTTACTCTTTTCACTATTTTGGGCATTTCTGTTTTTGAACTGACCAAAACAGATTGGTCTTCTCCTAAAAACTTTTCCATTCTTTTTCTAGATCGCTATGGAAATTCCATTGGGCACCGTGGTGCACTGCCGGCAATCTCTGTCCCCGTTGAAGAAATGCCTGACACTGTCATTAAAGCGGTTCTCGCTACAGAAGACCGTCGTTTTTTTGATCATTGGGGCATTGATTTTCAAGGACTTACACGGGCAATTTCACAAAATATGCAAGCTAAAGGTGTGGTGCAAGGTGGTTCAACTCTCACACAACAATTGGCTAAAAATTTATTTTTAACAAACGAAAGAACCATAACACGTAAAATCAAAGAAGCTTATCTTGCTCTTTGGCTAGAAGCAAATTTTAGCAAAAAGCAGATTTTACAACTTTACCTTGACCGAGCCTATATGGGAGGAAACAATTTTGGTATTGCCGCAGCGGCAAAATTTTATTTTGGAAAAAACATACGTCATGTCTCTTTAAGTGAATCTGCTATGTTAGCAGGACTCTTTAAAGCTCCAACAAAATATGCTCCTCATAGTCATCTCTTTGCAGCTCAAACACGTGCCAATATCGTCCTTTCTAATCTTGTTAATAGTGGCTTTATGACGAAGAGCCAAATTATCAATGCGCATCGCCACCCTGCTAAGGCACTTCCCCAAAGAGAAAATAATCAGCCAGATTATTTTCTTGATTGGGCATTCGAGGAAGTCAAAAAAATGCGTAATCAACTTCCAAGCCATAGTTTAATTATTCAAACGACCCTTGATCCGAATATTCAAAAAGCAGCAGAAGAATCAATTGCATATCATTTACATCAGTATGGTCAACAATATCGCGTAACCCAAGCTGCCACCGTTATACTCGATAATAACGGTGCCGTATGCGCAATTGTTGGAGGACAAGATTATAAAAAGAGTCAATTTAACAGAGCAACACAAGGCGGACGGCAAACTGGTTCTTCATTCAAACCTTATGTTTACGCAACCGCACTGGAACACGGACTGTCTCCCTCGACAATCGTTTTAGATGCTCCTATCAATTGGGGAGGTTGGACACCAAAAAATAATTCTGGCCGTTATTTGGGGAAAATTGATTTAGCAACAGCTTTAGCTTTTTCTATTAATACAGTCCCTGTGTATCTCACCTATCAATATCTTCACCGCGATACCCAACCTATCATAGATCTCATCAAGAATATGGGGATTAACGCGCATATTTTATCACACAAAACGATGGTTCTGGGCACTTCCAACATGACCCCCATGGATCAAGCAACTGGCTTTAATGTCTTTGCGAATGGCGGGATAGCTGGTAATCGTCATGGGTTTACGCAAATCAAAACAATTGATGGTCGTGTCGTGTGGGATTTCGAACATAACGGAAAAAAACTACACCGAGTTCTGAGTGAACAATCAACAGCTTATATGAACCAAATGATGGTGGGTGTCACGACACGAGGATCTGGTAAGCGTGCTGCTCTACCCATGACTCTCGTCGCTGGGAAAACTGGAACATCACAATCTTATCGTGATGCTTGGTTTGTTGGCTTTACAGGCAATTATACAGGAGCGGTATGGATGGGAAATGATAACTTTTCACCGATGAATCGTGCTTTTGGGGGTGGCGTTCCTGCCATGATATGGCATCGCATCATGCTTGCTGCACATCAAAATATCATGCTCAAACAGCTCTATGGTGTTAAAGATTCTCTCCTTCCTTATCAGCCCCCAGTACTTTCTTCCCATGCAGATTCTGAAATTCCTCCTCCAATACCCTCTACGCTTTCTCCTGAAACATTAAATATCGTGCGATTGATTAACAAAGATCTGAAAAAAACATCTGCAATTTCTTTGAAAATGAAAACAACTGGAGATTCAACATTTTGAATTCAAGATATTCACTGATGTTTTTTAATATCACCATTTTCTTTTTTATCTTCGCTTTTTCCATTTTATGTGGAACACTGAGTGTCGATTATGTGCTCAATTCCTTTCCTCATTTTGGACTCTTTAGAATTGGAAAATGGAGTGCTTATCCCCAAATGGGAACCGCCAATATGGATCCTTATACCCGCGCCCGCACCGCTAAACAAGGCATTGTTTCACTCGGACGAACTGAAGGTATTCAATTCCAGATTTGGCAAGATAACCAAGGGCGTCCACTCCACCCCCACTGTCATTATTTACTCAAAGGCACCATCCCTGAAACCCGTCTTTTTACCCTTTATACAGCTGACAAATCCCTAAAACCCTATACTTCATCCAAAGAAATACCTTTTGAACTCGACACGAACGCTATTATTTATGAGCATGATGGCTCATTGCGCATTAATATTTCACCCACACCGCAAACTGGCAATTGGCTTGCAACAGTTAGTCAAAAAGAATTCGGGCTTATTCTTACCTTATACGATACCTCAATCATCTCTGCAACGGCATTACAAAAGCTTACAATGCCATCAATAGAACAAATTCCATCAGGACAAATAAATTGTGACTAGATTTATTCATACCGCACTTCTTGCAATCATTGGCGCTATTATCGTTCATATTTGCGTTCTCTTTCTGATCCCCTATTGGGCACAGGATAATATATGGACAGCACTTAAAAAATCCGGAGCCCCTTATCAATTTGTTGCTTTTACTCCCGATAATCCTATTCAACAATCTGCTGATCCCCTCTTTCTTCTTAAAGTCTGCAGATTTAACCTTGAAAATGGACCTGTTCATTTAAAAGCTTTGAAAACACGACAATTTTGGTCACTAGCAGCCTACACACACAACGGAATTATTTTCTATAGCCTTACTGACCGAACAGCCCCTGATGCGACACTCGATCTTATCATTGGAAAACCAATACAAATCATACAACTCAAAAAATCAAAACCTAAAAAAAATACCAATTCAGTTTTGGTTGCTAAAAATTTGAATGAAGGGTTTGTTATTTTACGTACTTTTGTCCCTTCTTCCCTTGCGAAAAAAGAAAGTGAAGCTTTCCTTTCATCTGCGACCTGCCGTATATTTTATGAATAAAAACCGACTAACCTCTCATTTGTACAACACCTTACTTTCTATACAAAATACATGAAGCCTATCAAAATGGTTATCTTTTTTCTCTATTAATTGAATATTCAAATTTATCTGATTATAAATCCCTCAATTTTTTATTGAGATATAATGAAATCTCTATTGCACATCATCATATCCTATTTGATACGCATTATCTGACAGAAAAAACTCCCCGCAATCAGAAGAGAAAAATCAAGAGAAAAGCTCTAAAAAAATATGCTGCTAACAATTGTAAAACTTGTTATTTGAGTTTATTTCTTTTTATTTACAAACATTCCCATAAAATTCGCATCAATGACATGATAAACTATAGAAGAAATACTGTTTACCTTCAATAAAGTGCGAAAATAATCGCTGGAAACTTATAAGACATTACGCATCCTTGACCTCAAAAATAAGTGCTTTATTTTTCTCTTATAAGCAGAAGCTTTTTGTACGATAGGCACTCTGAAAAAACTTGGCTTATAGTTTACAATTGAGGGGAAAAAACTTCATGAAGAAGAGATATGTTCGGTTCGTTTCAAGAGCAGCAGTATGGTCCCCTCGATTTGGTGGATTGTCGTTCTTTATTTTATTATTTTCAGTCATTTTACAACGTTTTTCCGTTATTAACGTAACCGATTTCATAATTTTGATAGGTATCTCTACTGGCTGTGTAATTATTTCTCTTTTTCTGGCTATTAAAGCACTTCATAGTTTATGGTTATATGGTGCTCTAGGCGGAATGAAAGCTTTAAAAGGGATCATTTATTCATTAATAACGGCTACACCACTGATGCTCTTTTTGGGACTTTGGTTTACCTTACCGGCTCTTTACGACGTTTCTACCGATACACAAAAACCGCCGGCTTTTTTTCGCACAATACGTCCCAGCGATGCTTTACCGCTCAAAAGTGTTTTGACTGAACAAGCAGCAATACAGATGTCACAATGGCCAGAAATATCGGGGCGCCGTTATGACGGCTCACCTGACCGTATTCGCGAATCCGTTCTTAATGTTTTAGCTGCGTATGATTGGCCTGTTGTAGCGCAACGAGAATTCAAAGGCGAAGAAAATGAAATTTATATCGAAACGAGAGCAAAAACTTTTTACCTTGGCTTTATTTTAGATATTGTTATTCGTTTAACTGATGAAGGGGATACAACTTTTGTTGATATGCGTTCTGCTTCTCGTTATTTGCCAAGAGATTTGGGGACAAATGCTGCTTTTATTATCGATTTTATGGATGCACTTGATACAGAAATCGCCTCACTTCCTCTTTCTGAAGATAATGAGTAGAGATTAGAAGTATAGTAAGTTACATTTACTAGATTAGCTTATTTCAAAAATAAATTTTGAGACGTGCAGAAACGCACAAAACATTTATCGTCTCTCGACGGTCATAAGCATTACTGAAAAGTTCTTTAAACACCCAAAAGCAACTTATAGACTCTTTTTAGCGCGTGACATATAGATAAAATATTTGAATTCAAATTCTAAACTTAAATACTATAATTGATTTTACATATATTTTTTATGCTCAGAAATCTCATCATAAAAGTAGGAAAGAAGACTTCTCTAATAAGGAAATTAAGCATTTCTTACAGGCGCATTTTTCCAATGAAAATAGAAAAATACACCCTCATCAAAAAAGATGAAATACATTTATCATAAAATATGATGCATATGTAATATAGTTACAGAAAAAATTAACAATAAAATACATATAAATTCATCTGTATTTTACAATAAATGATTATTTCAATTTTATAAAGAAATTTCATAATAATAAAAAAAATATATATATTATTACAAATAATATAAACTTATTTAAATGAAAATAATTTTTCATCAAACATAACTTAAATATAAATACTAATATCTAATATATTTAAACGCAACATAAATAAAACAAAATGCCAAAAATAACCCACTAAATGTCTTAATTGCTTCCTTTATACTATTTTTCCAACTGTCACCACTTTATATATAACTTAATAAAAATATAAAAACAAATATTGAAAATAAAATATCAAAAACATTATTATATAAAGATAATAAATAATCATTTTTCATATAAATAACATAACAAATAAAAACTGTTATAGAAAGTAATATAACAAATATAATGAACAAAAATGTGCTTAACAACATTTTTTTCACAATTTCTTTGTTACTATAACCTTTAAATTTATACCGTAAAAACATTGCATAGAAAAATATAAATAAAGCACATGTAGAAGATAATAATTCTGCAATAATACGAATAATATCACTCATAAAAAAATCCAAATTAAATATATAATTTTGTAAAATTATGCACCTAAACCTTCCTGTCAAGTTTGTAGACACATAATTATGCCTACAAGCTTGTTCATTGCTTTACCGCTCAAAAGTGTTTTGACTGAACAAGAAACATTACAGATGTCACAATGGCCAGAAATATCGGGGCGCCGTTATGATGGCTCACCTGATCGTATTCGCGAATCTGTTCTCAATGTTTTAGCAGCCTATGATTGGCCTGTTGTGGCTCAACGAGAGTTTAAAGGTGAAGAAAATGCGCTTTATATTGAAACAATAGCAAAAACTTTTTACCTTGGGTTTATTTCGGATATCGTGATACGCTTAACTGATGAAGGGGATACAACTTTTGTTGGTATGCGCTCTGATTCACGTTATTTGCCAAGAGATTTGGGCACAAATGCTGTTTTTATTATCGATTTTATGGATGCGCTTGATACAGAAATCTCGTCACTTCCTCTTTCTCAAGATGATGAGTAGAAACTTGTACTTACTTCCAACAGAAAAATCCCTACCAACCTGTCATTTGTTTCCACTATTATTACTTATTACTGAAAGTGCTTTTACTCTTTCAAGACAAAGCTTTTAAACGAAAATATCTCAATCCTAAATTATTTCATAACAAAAATATTGTTTTCTCTCTCATTTGATGTTTTTTTTAAAAGATTTTAAGTATTAATATATATTTAAATATTAATATAATATGTATTAAACAATAAAAATGATTTATTTTATTAAAAAGTAAATTTATAATATTTTACAAATAATAACGAATTAACTAATAGGTAAGTATTGTAATTAAAATTTTAATTGTTTATTTTTCTTACTTCTAAGCGGGGAGAACATGCGGAGCTTATAAGGGAGGAACAGCTATGTCTAAAAAATCTTTACTCTCCTGTACAGCTGTCGCAGCAATTATGCTTTTTGGCAAAAATCTCAACGTACATGCTGAATCTCTTGAAGTTGATAAAGGAGAAGTAAAAAACGTATCAAACAAGACTTATGAATATATTCAAACAACAAATGGTGGAAAAGTCATCGGTAAAAATTTAACACTGACCGGAGGTCATCCAATAAACAACGATTTGGATGCTGTAGTCCTTAGAACCAAATCTTCAATTGAGTTATGGGATACAACCATTAAAAGTGCAAACGATACTCAGCTGCATAGTGGTGTTGGAATATGGCATGGTAGTACATTTAAGATGATAGGAGGTGTTATTGCAGCCGATTATGGCGTTATATCAGACACTGATGACAGTAGCACAACGATATTGGAAAACGTGAAATTATCAAGCGGTAAAGACAACACTTCGATGAGCAAAGGAATCTCCGCTAGAAAAGGCATAATTACTTTAAAAAATGTAACCGTTAATGAAGCAGATTTATCCGTAGCAGCATCTTCTGATGCACATGTGATAATATCTGTCAGTTCCTTTGGCGGTGAGGTACAAGCTAAACAACGCAGTACCATTACTTTAAACGATAATGTCACAGTAACATCTAAAAATGACGGACTCCATGCAGATGGTGAACAATCTAAAATCACAATAACTGGAGGAACTGTAAAGGGGAAAAAAGTGCTCTGTTGACAGAAAATGGCGGATATATTGATGTCGCCGATATCACTCTCACCGTATATAACAGAGGAACAGGCGAAAAATCCACTGGTCCTAACAGCATGATTGATTTGCATAATAATGCAACCATTAAAGAGACTGTCATTGGACTTGAAGCAAAAGACAATGGTGTCATTCAAATGACAGGAGGATCTATTGAGGTCACAGGCGGCCAAGCAGTAGGTGCATTATTCCTTGACACCGCAAGCAAAAAAAACACGCTGAAAGATGTGAAAATATCAAGTGGAAAAGATGGCTTTCTTATGGAAAAAGGAATAAATGCTGATAATGGAAGCACTGTTACTTTAAATAATGTAACCGTCACAAAAGCAAAACGCAGCATCTATGCAGATAACAAATCTCAAGTAATGGTTTCTAGTGGATCTTTTGAGGCAAAAGAAGATGCAATCAATGCTCAAAGCGGTAGTACCATTACTTTGGACAATGAGGCTAAAATCACATCATCTGAGGGTGATGGCTTCCATGCAATTGGTGAGCAATCAAAAATTTTTATGACAGGGGGAACTGTTACCGGTAGCAATAGTGTATTATATACAAGAGCTGGTGGATATATTAATGTTAAAGACGTTGCTCTCACAGCAAATGGAAAAGGAACAAAATTCGGCGCATTTGCAAGAGGTTCCAGTACCATTGAATTGAATGGAAACACAACAATTAAAAATGCTACGATCGGTGTTAAAGCCCAAAGTGATAATGCGACAATCAAGATGACAGGAGGATCTATTGAGGTCACAGGAGGCGAAGCAGTAGGTGCATTATTCCTTGAAACCACAAGCAAAGAAAACACGCTGAAAGATGTGAAAATATCAAGCGGTAAAGATGGCTTTCTTATGGAGAAAGGAATAAGTGCTGA
The DNA here is from genome assembly GCF_042197145.1 of Bartonella sp. AA56HLJMS. Lineage (NCBI taxonomy): Bacteria > Pseudomonadati > Pseudomonadota > Alphaproteobacteria > Hyphomicrobiales > Bartonellaceae > Bartonella > Bartonella sp. AA56HLJMS. The sequence goes on from NZ_JBHIRL010000002.1 coordinate 219,680, forward strand.
CAAAGGAAGCACGGTTTCTTTAAATAATGTAACCGTTAAGAATGCAGAAAAAGCTCTCTTGGCTAATGATAATTCCCAAATAACAGTAACGGGCGGAGATTCCTTTGGTGGAGAAGTACAAACTCTGCAAGGTAGTACAATTACTTTAAATGATAATGTCACAGTAACATCTAAAAATTACGGACTCCATGTAGATGGTGAAGAAGCCAAAATCACAATGACGGGAGGGAGCGTAAGTGCAAAAGGAGCAGCATTTGTCGTAAAAGATGGCGGACATATTGATGTCACAGATATTTCTGCAAAAGCACAGCGCAATGGGATACGCTCTGATAACTCAAAAAACGATCAAACTTTAGAAATAAACTTGACCAATACAAACCTTCTCATCGAAGATGGAACGGGTATTGTTGCCAACAATTCATCAAATGGTAAACTCAACCTCAAAGATTCAGAAATCAGAGCCGATAGGTTATTCGTAGGGATAATCCATGATACACCAAAACCTAATCAAATCTTTTCACTCTCCGCAGACCGTTCTGTCTTACAAGGTGGTGTAAGAAATGACGAAAATGGACAAACAAGCTTTGATCTCAAAAACAATACAACATGGTTTGTGAACACCAGCACAAAAGAAAAAGATGATGCGGGCAAGTTACTTGATATCACTCAAAGATCACGTTCTGATGTTTCTGCACTCAACCTCAATGACAGCAAAATTGTTTTTGAAAAGCCAGTAGAAAACCATTACCACACATTACATATCGGTTCTGGTAAAAAAGATACTCCAGAGATCTATAACGCTTCTGGAAACGCAGAAATCCACTTTAACATGGCATGGAGAGATGGGGTTGCTGTAGATGATCAAAAAACCGATCGCGTTCTCATTCATGGCGATGCATCAGGTACAACAACAGTTTATATCAAGAGTGATGTAGGGGATAAAAACAGTGTAGAAAATGCTGTGGCCCCCTCGAATACAGGCGGTATTTCCCTTATCCAAGTCTCTGGAAAAGCGATGGAAGACTCCTTCAAATTAGCCAATGGTTATATCACAAGAGATGGTTTGCCTTATAAATACACACTAACTGCTTATGGACCAGAATCAAGCCATGGCACAGCCAATATTGAGCAAAACCTCTTTGATGAAAAAAATGAAAACTTCTGGGATTTTCGCTTGCATAAAGCATTTCTTGACTCCGGTGGCGGTAGTGGTTCCGGTGGCTCTGTCCCTGGTCCACATGTGGAAGCTGTCGTACCGCAAGTGGCAAGCTATATCGTGATGCCTAACGCTCTCTTCTACGCTGGTTTTACCGACATTACTAAGCAAAGCAAATTGTTAGCTGATATCCGTACAACACAAAATTATTCTTTCTTCTTTTCACCCTATGGTAGCAATGCTACCTTAACCTCTGAGCGTGGTCCCTTCAAATATGGCTATGGCGCTGATATTCCCTATGCTGCCGTACAAGCAGGTGGTGCATTAGCTGCAATGGAAAGCCAAAATATCACCATGCATTTTGGACTTATGGGAACCTATGGGAAACTCTCTTTCACACCTAAGGATATGGAGGGTGCAAACAAAAGCACACTCAATAAATGGGCGGTTACAGCTTATGGCAGTATACAACACAACAATAGCTTATATGTCGATGTCCTAACTTCCTATGGCATGATCGATGGAAATATCACTACGGCTGATATCAAGAATGCCGCAAACTTGAAGGGTGCCAAAACCTTGAGCGCTTCGGTTACCATTGGAAAAGAATTTGCTACAGGAATGGAAGGGATAGAGTTTGAGCCACAAGCACAAATTGTTTATCAACAATTGTCGTTTGACACCATGAAAGATGCTGATAATCTAGAAATTGATATGAAAAATCCTTCCCAATGGTTGGTTCGGATTGGCGGACGTTTAACTAAAACTGTTTCTGCCGAAAGCGATTATCCCTTTTCTTTTTATGGAAAAGTGAACTTTCTTAAAACCTTTAGTGATGATGGGAAAATACAGATTGGTAAGGAATTTGACCTTGATCCTGCCGGAACTGCCATTGAAGGCGGTTTGGGCATCAATGCACAACTCTCCCACAATATCGTACTTCATGGTGATGTTAGTTACCAACAAAAGCTACAAAAAACGGGTATAACAGGAGCGAGCTTTTCTGGTGGAATACGTTTATCAGTTCTAAGAAAATGCTGTAAAGTGAGCGTTATTTTCCCATTTGCTTGCATAAAAAGGCTGGACAACTCCATACTGTGTGGCCTTTTTGATTTGCACAAACCTACCGTGGAGTACCGGTTATTCTTTTCTTTATAACATACCTACAACACTTCTTGCTGAAAGCAATCCTTTGGATAAAGATTTTGTGACCAAAGGACTTGCCTATCTGCCAGTTCCTCCCTCTGGCAATCAGACTGCAAGAATAGAAGGAGAAATACTTATTAGCGCTACCCTTCAATCTCTCCAAGATAAATTAAGAGCGCTAAAAGCACAAGCGGACCGCGTCGAGCGCAGCGGTGCAACACAACATGCGCAATTAGATAGGTTGGAAGATGATCGTCAATTAAGCCAAGGAAAATTAAAAGCTGCAAAAAGCCTGATGGAAACAAAAGTCATTAGCCAAGCCGTTTATTTAGAGCGTTTACATGATTTTAAAAATGTCGAGCATGAAATTTTAACCAATCAAAGACGTTTGGAAGAAAATGCCGCCGAAATAAACACCCTCCGCCAACAACGGAAAAGTCTCATTTCCGATGAAATCGCCCGCTATCGGCAACTTTCGCGTGAAACAGAACTGAATCTTCAAGGATTAAAAGCAAAGCTTGATAGCACTCAATACCATCTTGACCACTTATCACTCTATGCGCCTGTTGATGGACATATCGATGATTTAAGTATCCATACTTTGGGCGGCTTTGTAGAAGCTGGTAAAACGCTTATGCGTATTGTCCCTGATGCAGGTGGTCTCATTGTTGAAGCGTTTTTTGATAATCGAGATATTGGTTTTTTAGAAAAGGGTCAACGTGCTTACATCAAGTTTTCTGCCTTTCCACCTGAACGTTTCGGTGTTATCCACGGTACAGTCGTTAATGTAGGCGCTACAGCGCGCTATAATAAAGAAATTAATGGTGTCTATGCTGTTTTAATCAAAATTGACCAAGATCACATCACTTTGAATAACAAACATCTTAAATTTATCCCTGGCATGACTGTGGCAACGGATGTCATTACCTCAAAACGGCGTCTCATTTCCTATTTCTTTGAACCTATTACCAAAGTTTTAGAACAATCTCTAAAGGAAAGATAATGTCTGTAAATGAAAATTCATCACCATCATTCATAGACCCTCTTACGGCTTTGGGTGCCATGGTTGTTTTAATGCTCACATCTCCCTTATACCGCCGCTGGCGAATCTGGGATATCGAACGAAATTTAGGACCAGCTTTACAGACTGGGCAATACAAGCTCTATAAAAATGAACGTGGAGAATTTTGTGCCTTTATCACTTGGGCTTTTTTAGATGAGAAAAATCATCAATCTATGCTTGATAAGGGAGAATTTTTACCTGATGCCAATTGGCAGAATGGAAAATACGTATGGTTTATTGATTGTGTAGCACCCTATGGCCATACTGCTCATATTGTACGCGATATGCAACGAAATATATTTCCTGATCAGCGTTATTGTTATGCTGTACGACGTAATGAAGATGGTGGAATACGAAAAATTGCACGCTGGTGTTGCTATAGAGCGCAAAATCCAGCCAAATAGTTTTTCTAAAGCAAGTGCGCATAAATCATTTACCCCTCGTCTTATAGAAAAGAATCTTTTAAAAGAGCTCTTTAAGCGATAGCTATAGCAAGAGAACCTTACCATATTTAGAGCTAACCCGCTACAAATAGGTGTTTTTCAGCTTACCAGACTTTCTATGAATAGCAATAGATAGTTAAGGGGATTGATCCACTCTCAAGCCGAACTTTTATTAACATTTTACCGGAACTGGCTGGGGTACCTGGATTCGAACCAGGGAATGCCGGTACCAAAAACCGGTGCCTTACCGCTTGGCTATACCCCAAAAAAACACGCTTTATAGCGACTCTTGCACCTTATAGCGATTCCTGTGATTGGACGCAATATCTGAAAATCAAAGACTTTACTTTTTTATCATAAAATTTCTGAGTCTTGTATGGCATTGCCATCGATACAAATTCGTAGCAGAAACTAATATACAGTTGTGATTTTAACATAAGTAGGAACCATTTATCCATCAATTATTTTGCTCTTTGTATTGATTTTCTAGGAACATAAAATGAAAATCTTGCAGTTTACTCATGTATCTAATAAATTTGCATATGATTTACTTTTCTTGATATATTAAAATCCCATCTTGCTCAATTTAAAAAAAACTGTCTCCACATTGGCAACCGGTAAGTGTATGATAGTGCTGCAGTGCTCTTGCATTAAGCATAAAGATGGTAATGTCCACTAATTTTTACATTATATTATTCATGGGTAGCACCATAAAATGAAATCAAGCACATTGAAAAATATTTCCTAAAAAATAACACTTAATATTCTTTTGAAAACATTATGATACACCAATAAACTGGAGGAGTTTTGCAAAAATTAAAAACATTTTATATGGTATTTGAAAAAATAGAGCTACAAAAACAAGGAATAATAGCTATTTCCATTTACTTTTTATTCAAAAGATAATGATATTTATTACCCACTCATAGATGTAAAAAAATCTTCAGAAGCAATCTTTATGTAGACCAATACCCTTTTTGATTGATGAATATACATTTCCTAAAAGCTTCTTTTACAAAAAGAGAGACATTAAAACTATTTCATACAAACTAGGTATTCAACATTTGCTTTTAAATTCGGTAAATGGCAAATTAGGCTTATGAAATAAGCTTAACAATTAGAATCGAGGAGATTTTTAAATGGCTTTTGAATTGCCCCCGTTGCCTTATGATTACGATGCCCTTTCGCCTTATATGTCACGCGAAACGCTTGAATATCATCATGATAAGCATCACCTTGCTTATCTTACCAATACCAATAATTTTGTGAAAGAGTTAGGCTTAGAAAATGAAAGCCTTGAAGATATTGTTAAAAAAAGTTTTGGAAAAAATATTGGTTTGTTTAATAATGCAGCACAGTATTACAATCATAACCATTTTTGGCTTTGGATGAAAAAAGATGGTGGTGGTCAAAAACTTCCTGAAAAGTTAGCAAAAGCTATTGACGCTGATCTAGGTGGTTACGATAAATTCCGCGCTGATTTTATTGCTGCTGCTGGTGCCCAATTTGGTGCTGGATGGGCGTGGGTTGCTGTTAAAGATGGCAAGCTTGAAATTATGAAAACACCTAATGGTGAAAATCCCTTAGTGCACAATGCTCGCCCTATTTTGGGTGTCGATGTGTGGGAACATTCCTATTACATTGATTATCGCAATGCTCGACCGAAGTACCTCGAATCCTTTGTAGACCATTTAATTAATTGGGACTATGTTTTGAAACTTTATGAAGAATGTGAATTTTAAACTGTCTCAATAATTTTTTAGTGTATGAAAGTCTCTATAATCCAATAAATTATCGGAGACTTTCATACAGAGGTATCTATGGATTAGCAAAAGTCTTTTCCTGCTATCTTTAGAATATATGCATAGATATAGGCAACTTCTTCTAGCTTTGAAAAACGTCCAGCTGCACCAGCGTGCCCTGAATCCATATTAATACGTAATAAAACTGCATTATCGTCTGTTTTTAGGTCTCGTAATTTTGCCACCCATTTTGCAGGCTCCCAGTAAGTTACACGAGGATCTGTTAATCCTGCCATCACAAGTATAGGGGGATAGTTTTGAGCTTTGACATTATCGTAGGGGGAATAGGAAGCAATAAGCTTATAATCTTCTTCTGATTCAAGAGGATTCCCCCATTCGGCCCATTCTGGAGGTGTGAGTGGCAATGAAGCATCTAACATTGTCGCTAAAACATCAACAAAAGGCACATTCGCTACGATCCCAGCAAAATCCTGTGGAGCTATATTGGCAATAGCTCCCATCAACATCCCCCCTGCTGAACCACCATGAGCAATCAGCCGGTCGTGAGAAGTAAATTTATTGTTTACAAGGTAACGCCCACAAGCAATAAAATCTGTAAATGTATTGTGCTTAAAGAGATGTTTTCCTTTCTCATACCATTCTACTCCCTTTTCTTTTCCTCCGCGAATATGAGCAATGGCATAAATAAAACCTCTGTTCACTAGAGAAAGTACATTACTATTGAAACTGGCAGGAATAGAGATCCCATAAGCACCATAACCGTAAAGCAGACAAGGCGCACCACCGTCAAGGGGAGTGTTTTTGTGGTAAAAAAGTGAAATAGGAATCTTCTCACCATCATCTGCTATTGCTGTAATACGTCGTGTTACATATGCATCTTTATTATGCCCAGAGGGAATTATTTGCGTTTTTAAAAGCATTCGTTTACAATTCTTCATCTCATAATCAAACACTTGATCAGGTGTTGTCATAGACGAATAAGAAAAACGAATAGTTGGACTGTTATATTCTGCAACTCCTTGCAGACCTAAAGAATAAGCCTCTTCAGTAAAAGCAATAGAATTAACTTGTTTAGTGGTACGTTCCATTACTTTTATACGTGGAAGCCCCTCAAAACGTTCGATCCAGACAAGAAAATCTTGATAAGCATCATGGGATAATATTAGGCACCCAAGCTGATGTGGGACAAACTCAGACCAATTTTCTGATTGTGGAGATGTATATGGCGCTACCATAATTTTGAAATCTTTTGCATTATCTAAATTGGTCAAAATATAAAAGACATCACCACCCTCTGTAAGTGAATATTCAATACCTTTTTGTCGTTTCCGTACACATTTTGGAACAGTAAAAGGCGCCTCAGCTGGAATTAACCAGATCTCGGATGTTTCATGATCATGAATATTAATATAAATAACATCATGAAGCTTAGAACCGCTTACATCTAAGAAAAAACCTGGATTGTCTTCACGAAAAATAAGCTTATCTTGTGATTGATCTGTGTTTAATTGATGATAATAGAGCTCTGAAGGTCGGTGGTTTTTATCCATCTTAGTATAGAAAAAACCTTCAGATCTAGCATCCCATACAATTTGACCAGATGTATCAGTAATTGTCTCCATACAGTCAGACAATGTCTCAAAATTACGAATTTTAGCTGTATAGAATTCTGATCCTTTGTCATCATAGGTCCATACCACATGTTTATGGTCAGGAGATTCTTGAACTGAACCAAATTTGAAATATTCTTTGCCTTCTGCTAGGACATCACCATTAAGGTACACGTTTTTTTCTCCGCCATTCCTTGGTGTCCGAAAATAATGTGGTTGTTGGCCTCCGGTAACATAAGAGAATCCGTAAGCAAAAGCACCATGTTTTATAGGAACAGAACTATCATTCTCTTGGATCCTGTTTTTCATTTCGGTAAAAAGCAAATCTCGTAATGGTTTTGTATCAGCCATTTGAGCTGATTGATAAGCATTTTCTTTTTCAAGATAATGTCGAATATTGGGATCAAGACAGTTAGGATTTTTAAAAACATCTTGCCAGTTAGACGCACGTAACCAATGATAGGGATCATCACGAAAAATACCATGATATATTTCTTTATGAGTGATTCTAGATGCTTTGGGAGGAATTGCAAAAGTGCGAGTCATACACAATCCTATATTAAAATATGTTAACAGCTTCGTTTATATGTTAGAATCACAATGATTGATGCAAGTGTAAAAATCTATAAGTTCTATTCACTTGCAAAAATAGCACCATGATAATTTTTAAAACTAATACCTTTCTGTTCATTACATATCACAGCTATTGTTTTCTAGGGATATAACACCACTTTTATAATGAAAGTGACTGGTAAAACAATTAAACTATTAGAAAAAGAATTGATTTTTTTTGAAACAGTATAATCGCATAATTTTACAGAGATGAATAAATATATCTAAAATATTATTATTACTGTATAAAAAATAAAAATATCCTACCTCCTTTTAATGAATAGTTTTATATTAAAAATAATACTATTATGTCATTTTTATAATATAGCATGTTTTTTATTATTAAATTTTGTAAATATAAAAAATAAAAACAAATTTAAAACTTATTAAAAATAAATTTACTAAACTATAATTATTCAAAATAAAATATAATAATTTATATATTATATTTTTATAATTAGTAATTTTATTTTTACGTTCTCAAAAAAAATAAATAAATTTTATCATATATTTTTTTATATTTGTGATGTATTATATATTATGTATGATATGTTATAGGATAAAAATATATTTTAGCATGTAATAATTTCGTTTTTCTTATTGTATATTATGACAAAAAATGGGTATTTATTTGATTTTTTTGTGTTTTGGCAATTTTATAGAATAATTGAATTGACAAAAAAGATTTTTGTACAATATGAAACTCATGTGCATGAGATCTTTATATCATGAGTATATGCACTATATCTCGATTTTGAATTACTCAATTTTAAATTAAAGGAAACAAGAATGGAACATCGTGCAGTCTTAGAGACTGAAAGCAATTTAGTTATTACATTGGTTGCTGATATTGTTGCTGCCTACGTGAGTAATAATTCTATTCGACCGACTGAAGTGCCAAGTTTAATTGCTGATGTCCATGCTGCTTTTCGTAAAGCAGGGAATCTAGAGTTAACAGAAGTCGAAGTTGAAAAACAAAGGCCTGCCGTTAATCCGAAGCGTTCAGTATTTCCTGATTATCTCATTTGCCTTGAAGATGGAAAGAAGTTTAAATCTCTAAAGCGTCATCTCATGACACATTATGGAATGTTGCCAGAAGAATATCGTGAAAAATGGCAGTTAGATAGTTCTTATCCTATGGTGGCGCCTAATTATGCAAAAACACGATCGGCTTTGGCCAAAGAAATGGGGCTTGGACGCAAAAGCAAACGGAAAAAAACTAAATAATCTTATTTTGCGAAAAAATGGTTTCGTGTATAAAGTTGATTTTAGTATACATGTTTTGTGTGAAGCTTTTGTATATATAGCAATTTCTACCAAGGGGATTACATATAGCTTTCGTTACGAATCCGTTTAATCATTGATTTCAAACCATTTGATCGTTGTGGTGTAAGATTTTCATTTAAACCAAGTTTTTCAAAGAGCTCTTGAGCATCAGAATTGCGAATTTCAGAAGCTTTTTTGCCTGAATAAAAAGCAAGAAGTATGTAAATGAGTCCACGCACAATATGAGCATCGGAATCACCTTGAAACGTCAATATTGGATCTTTTGAGTTATTACGTGAAGATAAAAGCCACACTTGGCTAACACAACCAGGAACTTTGTGAGCATCATTTCGAGCGCTTTCTGGAAAAGGTGGCAATTCATAGCCAAGCTCGATGACATAACGATAACGATCTTCCCAATTATCCAAAAGCGAAAAGTTCTCTATAATATTACCGATTTTTTCCGCCATTATTTTAGTCCTGTTTCGTTTGAATAATCATTCTTGAATACACTTATAAAAAATAAATATTTATTCTTCCTAACATAAATAACACGAAGAACGTTAAAAATCCTTATTTCAAGATAACATTGCATGGTTTTGTAAGAACTCTTGTATTTCGATTTTGTAAGAAACATTAGGGGAAGTCTCTGATATCATTTTTTTTCCTAATATGTTCCCTAAATATTCATAAGCAGCTCTTGCACCGTAATATGCGCGCTCGCCAAGTGAACTTAAAAAGGATTTTCCTACTTTGCAGGTTTTTATATTACGGTCACAAAATGCGCCTAAGTCATTTAAGGCTTCCTTAAAAGCAATAATCACATCGCTCGTTGTTGTCTCATTATTTTGGGGGCTAGAAGAATGGTTACTGCTTGGATCTGCTACAAAAAATGAAATAATGACAAAAATAAAAAATAAAAAAAATGATAATTTGATTAAAAAACGTATCATGGACAATCAATGTACCGCAGTGGTAAATACAATAAAAGAAGCATTTTATATACTGTTGCTTTATAAACAATTTATAAAATGTGCTTTTTATAAAATTGAGTATTCATGTATTGGATCTATATCATTGGCTTTTTTATAAATATGGCACAATTCCGCTGTATAAAATGGGATACATTGTCTATTCAGTAAAAAATTAACATCAAAATTATACACTTACAAGCTGGTCATGTTAATGAACATACTATGATAAAAAATGAGAGAGATAATCATGTTGTGTACATAATTATTTTAAATAATAGTCCACCATCTTAGCTTAGTTGAAAAGGCTAAAAAGAGTAAACTCTGTTATTCTGACTCTAGTGTCGATAAAATATTTATATTATCTATAAAATTTTTACTGAAATGTTATGAAAATGGTCAACCTGTCGATAAAAACATCAAAAAACAATTGCATCTCTTACGATTACATCTCAAGCCAGTTTTTTCTATAACATTGTAAACATCAATTTAATTAATACTTATGAAAATAATTTAATAGAAGGAATTTATACCAAAATATAATAATATTAAGAGATAATTATTATTACCAAACCGTTTATGGATAAGTAACCATCTATATGTAAATTATAAAGAATAGATAATGATTGTCATCTTTTTAGCGTTATAGGCAAATATTTTCAATTTTATTTTAAATAATAGGCAAACATATGCCCCAAAATGAAGAATAACGTGGCATTATTGTTTAGATAATTATATGTGATAATGTAGTTTGCAAACACCAAAATGATCTTGAATGCTAATCATTTGGTGCTCTCTTTATACACATTAAAGATTTGTATAAAATAAAATGAATAAACGTTGATAAGAACTCTTGTTGATTTATCAACTTATAAATTGATATAATGAAGCTGCTCATTCTAGGAGTTTGAAAGGAAAAATCAATAATGTCAATGCACTTCTCTCTGGCTGGAAGTAAAAACTGATTCATATTCGTTTCCTAATTTATATTTGTTTCTTTGTAAAAAATAAACGCAACTGAAAATAAAAGTAATGGCAACAAAACGAAAGACCTACCGAAAAAAAACTGTAAAACACCGTAAATACTATAGTAGTATTGTTATAACACTTCTTCTTATAATTTTTCATTTTATTTTTTGGAGTGCAAAAACTATTTATTTCTATACACGAAAAAATACTTTATTTTTTGTTGGATCTTTTCTTTTTAGCATTAGTTTTTTATTTATTTCATTTAATGCTTTATTTTCGCAAATGACAACGCATCAAAATATTTTAACTCAAATGAAATTTTCCTCTGTTCAAAGTATAGGTAAGAGCTCTACTTTATCGGAAAAAGAAGAAAAATCACAAGAACTCTCCCGTGTAACTTCTGTACATTCTCAAAGTCATAAGTACACAAATTCATCTTTACCCTCTCAATCAGCAAGCATGCTGGAAAAGCAAAAAGAACTAGCAAAATTAGGACTTTATGATGGACCATTAGATGGACTGGAAGGACCTAAAACACGCCGAGCCATCACTTTGTGGAAACAGCAAACTGCTCAGAGAATGCAAAAGAATGTTCTATCTAATCCCGCAGCAGATGAAATCGCGATATTAATTAAGCAAAGCGAAATAGAAACAAACAATACAAAAAATATGACACACTTAAAAGAAGCTATTTTAGAGCCTTCTGTTGAAGATATTATACAAGTGCAAAAAGCTTTACATATTTTTGGGAATGAGGAGGTTATTGTCACAGGAATAGAAGATCAAAAGACGATAGAAGCCTTAAAACAGTTTCAAAAAATATTTGATCTTCCTGTAACAGGTAAAATTAATCACACAATTTTAATGAAAATGCGTGAAATTGGTTTATTAAATTGAAGCTAATCATAATAATCTCTTAATTTATAATGATAATTCATCTTTCGTTTGTTTAATGCTCCCCTCAAACATTCCTTCATCTCAAGCCCTCTTATTTTCAATCAATCAGAATGGTTTTCTTACACATTACATGTTGAGCCGTATAATTTGCTTCAAAAAAACCACAACCGATTGCAGAAAAAAGAATATTGCAAAATAGCAAACGCGCTTGTTCTAGCACTTTTATTGCCTCTGATGATAAAAGGACACGAAATTTTTGTAGTATCACGTAAACCTTTCATATTATCGAACCACGAATTGTCCATATATTATCGTCAATTTGATCTTTATAAATATGATGCAAAGAATTTGTGCAAACACCTGTAAGGATAAGTAGACGTAAAGCTAATTGTGTTATGGTTGTTGTTTTGCAAAGTGTCTGATAAAAAACCGGCCTTCTCTCTAATCTATTGCTGGAAAGTTATGTGTTTTATGACATTGTCTTCTTAAGAGAGCGTGTGCGTTTAGTATTGTCTATAAATCAACATCCAAACTTACCGCAGCAGTATGTTTGAAAAAAATGTTAAGACAGTTTAGTACTTCTCTCAGCTGTTATAGCTTTTATATGCCAAATGGAGGCAAGAATATTGCGCATCTCTGTTTGTATAATCTCTTAAAACAGGAAAACAGCCTAATTTGGGAAGAATATGAAATTTTAAGGTAAACACCATTTTTCATCTTTGCCATTTCCTTTTAATTCAGCTTTACGCCTTTCAAAGACATCTAAAGCAATATCTTTAAAATAACGGAAATTACCTATTGCCTCATGCTCTTACTTTATCACATGTCTTTTTGGTCTCACTCCCCCTCACCTAAAACAAAATGTCCCAAACGGAATATACTTGGATTGCCATTCACGGGCTTTCTTAAAAAACATCTCTAAAGCACCCAAAACCATTTCGCAACAACACCCGTGAATAATAATAGCAGGCCCCCCCCACAACAACTGCGCGACAGCGCACATCATCTTTACGCTTGTGAAGAAGCAAGCCGGCACCATTACACACTGTACCTACCTTCAATTTGTGATAGCTCTCACTTGAGACGTTTCATAAGAGGCATATCCTTGCTTTATTTTTTTACCTACAGACGCTCATCCCGCCTGTAACATACAAAAAACATGGTTTTGATTGATTCATTATAAAAGAAGTCGAAATAAGAAGATCTTATGATATTTACAGCTTTCATTCAATATGAGAAATAAAAAATTATCTTTATAAATCAATAGATTGTGTAACTTTGATATTCCTTTATAAATGTAAAGATGGGAGTGCATAATGGAGTTTATAAATTTTGGGAAGATTTTTATAAACTTACGGGGAGTTTTACATAATCCCCATTCCACGAATATCAATGTGAAATGGGGCATCACTGAGAAATGTCTATCTCAAACAGCATGATGCGCAAAAAAATGCATTTGTTTGCAGCATTCTACTTTGCGTGAGGAGCTCATTCCCCTATAAAAAAGCAAACGCGTAAATTGACTGCACAATAACACGTTTCTCTCTATCAAGAGGTTCGCTAATAAAAAGTGCATTAATAATACATCTTTGTCTATCCTGTGCTTTATATTTTCTCTCATAAACCTCTAACGCGTAACACAACTTATCGTGCATTTTAGAAGCATTTTTATTCCCTTTATTAAAGAAAATAAAAGAATATATAAAAATTTATTTCAGTAATAACGATACAACAAAAAATATTAACCCATTACATCCTTTTTGCTATTGCGGCCTGAGCTGCTGCTAAACGAGCAATTGGCACTCGAAAAGGAGAACACGAAACATAATCTAGGTTATTTTCTTCGCATAAAGCAATAGAGGCAGGATCGCCTCCATGTTCACCGCAAATTCCCAATTTTATTTTTGCACGCTTTGAGCGTCCACGCTGTGCAGCAATGGTAATAAGTTCCCCTACTCCATCACGGTCAATAGACACAAAAGGATCTTGCTCTAAAAGACCTTTTTGAAAATAGGTTGCCAAAAAAGGAGCTGCATCATCACGGGAAATCCCAAAAGTAGTTTGTGTCAAATCGTTTGTTCCAAATGAAAAAAATTCAGCAGTTTCAGCAATTTCATCTGCTCGAAGCGCCGCTCTTGGAAGTTCAATCATCGTCCCAACCATATATTGAATAGTGCTTCCCTTTTCTTTCATCACTTCCTCAGCAACCTGATCAATACGCGCTTTCACAAAATCGAGTTCAGATTTAAGCGCAACCAGTGGCACCATAATTTCAAGCATAACAGGAGATCCAGATTTTTGGGCAGCTTCTGCTGCTGCTTCAAAAATCGCCCGCGCTTGCATTTCTGCAATTTCAGGATAAGTAATAGCTAAACGGCATCCTCGTAATCCAAGCATAGGATTAAATTCGTGCAACTGCTGAGTGCGTTCAGCAAGCACTTCAGCAGCAACACCCATAGCTGTTGCAACATCAAGAATTTCTGCTTTCGTTTTAGGCAAAAATTCATGTAATGGTGGATCTAGCAAGCGGATAGTAACAGGTAAACCACACATAATTTCAAATAATTCACTAAAATCTGAACGCTGCATTGGCAAAAGCTTATCTAGTGCTTTACGACGACCACTTTCATCATGACTTAAAATCATTTCACGCATGGCAACGATACGTTCATCAGAAAAAAACATATGCTCCGTACGGCAAAGACCTATACCTTCAGCCCCAAAAGAGCGCCCCATACGGGCATCAGATGGTGTATCAGCATTAGCGCGAACTCTTATACGTCGCATCCCATCAGCCCATTCCATTAATTTTGCAAAGTCTCCGCAAAGCTGAGGCTGCAACATTGCAACTTTCCCTTTGAAAATTTCTCCACTTCCACCATCAATTGTGATAACATCACCTTTTTTTAAGCTTTCTCCTGAGGCAAACAACGTATTTGTGTTATAATCAATCCGCACACTGCCAGCACCAGAAATACATGGTTTTCCCATCCCCCGCGCAACAACAGCAGCGTGACTTGTCATACCGCCACGCGTTGTTAAAATTCCTTCTGCAGCATGCATACCATGAATATCTTCTGGGCTTGTTTCTACACGGACCAAAATAACTTTGCGACCTTCCGCCGACACAGTTTCTGCCTCTTCTGAAGTAAAAACAATTTCACCAGTTGCGGCTCCAGGAGAAGCAGGTAAACCACGTCCTATAACAAAACGTTCTGCTTTAGGATCAAGTGTTGGATGCAAAAGTTGGTCCAGCGACTTTGCATCAATACGCATCACAGCCTCTTCACGGTTTATTAACCCCTCCTCAACCATTTCAATTGCCGTCTTGAGAGCCGCACGAGCCGTGCGTTTTCCTGAACGAGTCTGAAGCATCCATAATTTACCTTTTTCAATGGTAAATTCGAGATCTTGCATATCCCGATAATGCTGCTCAAGCTTCTGCGCAATCTGACATAATTTCAAAAAAGCCTCAGGCATAATTTTTTCTAACGACGGTCTATTTGAACCAGCAACAATACGCGCACTTTCTGTAATATTTTGAGGCGTTCGAATGCCCGCCACAACATCTTCCCCTTGCGCATTAACTAAAAATTCACCATAAAGTTCTTTTTTCCCTGTCGATGGATTGCGTGTAAAAGCAACACCTGTTGCCGAATCTTCTCCCATGTTACCAAAAACCATAGCTTGCACATTAACTGCCGTTCCCCAACTTTCAGGAATGCTATGTAAACGGCGATAAGTAACTGCACGTGCTGTCATCCAACTTGAAAAAACGGCTCCAATTGCCCCCCATAACTGTTGTTCAGGATCTTGTGGAAAAGGGGTTCCTAATTTTTCTTCAACATAGGCTTTATAAGAAATAATAACATTCTTCCAATCATCTGCTGTCATTTCTGTATCAATAGTGTAACCATTGCATGCTTTTACTTCATCAAGAATCTCTTCAAAATACGAATGGTCTAGCCCCAAAACAACGTTAGAATACATTTGGATAAAACGCCGATAACTATCATAAGCAAAACGTTCATTATTGGCTTGTAAAGCAATTGCTTTTACAGTTTTATCATTCATGCCAAGGTTCAGCACTGTATCCATCATCCCTGGCATAGAAGCCCTAGCCCCTGAACGAACAGACAGCAAAAGTGGTCTTTGTTCATTCCCAAATTCACGTCCTGTTTGTTCAGCAACGTATCTTAGTGCTTGCTTAACAGATTCCTGTAGCTCTTCTGGATATGATTTGTCATGGGCATAATAAAAATTACAAACTTCTGTTGTCAGCGTAAATCCGGGTGGTACGGGCAAACCAAGATTACTCATTTCTGCCAAATTAGCCCCTTTACCTCCGAGAAGGTTACGCTCACTTGCACTTCCTTCTGCCTTTCCATCTCCAAAACTATAAACCCATTTTTTCACTGTACAAATCCTCCCATATCAGCTTCAAAACATCATTCAACCCAGGCTCACTTAAAAGCAATGATTTGATTCAAAATTGGCTCAACGATATCGCTTCATAAATGCATAATATTAATCCTTACAAAAGAGATAATGACCAAAAGTATCACTATCCATCTTCTGGAAGATTAAGATTCAGTTTTTTAGAAAACTATCAATCACCGAAAAAAATTCTTCTACTTTCATGGCACCTTCATATTTACTACCATTAATAAAGAAAGTAGGTGTTGCTGTGACACCAAGCTCTTTACCGCGTTCAAAAGATGCATTTACTTCATCTAAAATGGACTGATTTTTCAAACACGCAGTAAAACTTTCATCTGTAAAACCAGCCATTAAGCCAATTTTCTTCAATGGTGTTAGAGCATTTTTTCCGAAAGCCCATTCATTTTGTTTTTGAAATAAAACTTCTATCAAAGGAAAATAGCGATCTTCCGGTGCACACCGTGCCAACATAAAACCTGCTGTTGCCCGAGGATCAAAAGCATATTCTCGGAAAATAAGTTTTACTTTTCCTGTTTTGATATATTTTTTACGAATTTGGGGAAGTATATCATTATAAAAATGCGCACAATGGGTACATGTCAACGAAGCATACTCAACAATGACGACTGGTGCATCCGCCTCTCCCTCAAAGCGATCCTTTACTTTACCCGATTGGAGAAGCTCTGCCATATCAACAGTTGCCACTGATTTGGGATCACGCGCTAAAGCAACTGTTACACTGTTTTGTACAATCGTTATGAAGAGAAAAATTATCCCGAAAGATAAAAAAGAACGATATTTTACCATAAATAATACTTTTCTGTTGTTATTAACGAATAGGAATCCAATGCTTTCTCATATATTAAAGAAAAATATATAAAATATCTTTCTATTTATTATTTTTTTCCCAAAAAATGCAACAGCCAAGTTGATAAAGTGCTTGGTGCAAACTTTTATCTTCAATTCCTTCAAGCATTTTTTCCACGCATTTTTTGTCTTGTTCACTCAAAGGCGGTTTTAGAGGCAAGTGATTCATAAAAACCGACATACTCCTTTGCTCAATCTTGATGCGATCAATAGCAATATAGCCAAAAAATCCGTTAATTCTATGAAGTAATTCCTCTGTTTCATGCATCAATTTTAACGCAGCAAATCCTTCACATGCGACAACAAGTGTTGCTGGCTGAAAAACTTCATCTTGATCTGCACGACGTTTCCAAATAATTTTAAGCGGCATTGTATGTTCACTGATATCATAGCCCGCAATCTGTGGCCAATGTTCTATAAGCGCTACATTAAGCCCTGTCCGTTTGCGTAAAACTGGATCAAGTATTTTGTATACCGCCTCAGAAAGAGAATAAAAGATACGTTTTTTAAGTTGTTTTCTCATTTTTAGATCATTGTTCAACCGCTTACTAAATTAAAATCATTTGTTTCATCTAAAAATTGTTGCCTCCTCAATTTATGAAATATCAACAAAATAAAAAGCCTTTTCTCACCAGAGCCTTGACAATAAAAGAGCAAAAAACATGAATTACAAAATAAATAATTTTTTCTTTTGCATTTTATATCTCCCTATGCTTGAAAGCAATCATGTATGAAATTTCTTCGCACCTCCTTGCTTGGTACGATCAAAATCACAGACATCTTCCATGGCGGATTACCCCCGAAAAGCAAAAACAAGGTATCCGTCCTGATCCTTATCAAGTTTGGCTTTCTGAAATCATGCTTCAACAAACAACCGTTGAAACAGTTAAGCCTTATTTTAAAAAGTTTCTAAAACTATGGCCTGATCTTTCCTCTTTAGCAAAAGCCTCCCAAGATGATATCATGAAAGCATGGGCTGGACTTGGTTATTATTCACGCGCACGTAATCTTAAAAAATGTGCGCGACAGCTTGTTGAAAACTACGCGGGACAATTTCCACAATCTGTAAAAGAATTGCGAACTCTAGCCGGTATTGGAGATTATACTGCCGCAGCCATTGCTGCGATTGCTTTTAACCACCCTGTAGCAGTGGTTGATGGTAATGTCGAACGTGTGGTAGCGCGACTTTTTGCTATCACTTCAATATTGCAAAAAGCAAAAGTTGAAATTAAAGAAAAAACACAAAAAATTACTGCTTTAAATCGTCCTGGTGACTTTGCTCAAGCAATGATGGATTTGGGAGCAACAATTTGTACTCCACGCAAACCATCTTGTTATACCTGCCCTCTTCAATGTTTATGCAAAGCAGAAAAGATGCAACAACCGGAGTCTTTTCCAGTTAAAGCCCCTAAAAAAGAACGCCCTTCAAAAACAGGTATTGCTTTTGTGGTCCTTAATAAAAAGAAACAAATTTATTTGGAAAAACGACAGACGCAAAAGCTCCTTGGTGGAATGACCCAAATTCCTAACAATATTGGCATAAACAACGAAAATGGGCTACAAAACGCACCCTTTACTGCCAATTGGCAATTCAAAGGACAAATTACGCATGTTTTTACTCACTTTTCTCTAAAACTTGATGTTTACTATACCGAAGATGTTCATGAAATGAATTGTGAAAATGGTTGGTGGTGTAACATTCAACATCTTGCCGAAGAAGCATTACCTACTGTTATGAAAAAAGCCATTTCCGTAGCACTTCCCAATTCTTTTAGATTTAAATAACCTTCCCTATTCATAAAAATGTTTTCTAATGGAGACTTTTGTATCTCTAGCGATCATTTATTAATCTGTAAAAGAAAAATTTTAAAAAATGAAATAACCAATTTTTTCTACAGACAAAAATTAAGGAGCGATAGAAACGCTTAGAAGCTTTAGATTTAAATTTCAGGATCTATCCTTTTTTCGCTTATGACGGAGCAAGTTAGCACCATCGTTATATTTACCAGCCCCCTCAACATCCCTTGGTACGTGAAACGGATTATAAGAGGTACTTTTAGTTCTTTCGTTAACAATTTTTATTCACACGCCAACCCCGTTTATGACATGCAAGAAAGTAATTTTCATCGATTCAATATGGAACAAATTTGAAATAAGAAAACTTGACGATATTCCGAGGGCAATTCGATATGAGTTGCGCTAAATTATCTTTATAATCAATATATTATATGCACTTTACAGATGTACGTATTCAAAAAAGCACTTAATTTTGAACTTCTGAATGAACCTTTTAATTCTGATATTTCATTTTTATAAGCTTATATTGAAATTTTACTGTTTTGGAACTAAAATGAGAACATAGATTGAAAATTTCTCATTTTAATTTCTTCTAAAAGAAGCATAAAATACTCGCTTGTCGCTTACAAGCGAGATTTAGTGTGTCAATAAAAAACATCTAAGAAAGGCTAAAACACCCTCACGTCCATCTCAATCAAGATCAGGTATATTGGTGGTCAATAGAATGAAGCGATCAGCTTAGTTCATAAAACACCCGTTTTTAACATTTGTGAACGTATGATCATTCTTAAATGATCTATGGACTTCAACCGTCCATTTTCCTCATAATACCAAAAGGTCCAACCATTACAACTCTGCGAATCTTGAGCCTTTCTTCCCATTGCGTGAATTGAGCCCGCTTCACCACCATGCATAATCGTACCATCAGCTCTTACAATAGCAGATACTTGCTTCTTACGATCATACAGAACTTCTCCAGGATAGAGTAAACCTGCTTCAAGCAAACTGTTGAATGCTACGCGCGGTTCTGCTTTTTTTCTATCCAAAATCGCTAGTTCTGGTTGCGCTAAAGGTTGAACCGACGCAATTCTCTCACATGCTGCATCGATGTAATCTTGCTCGCGTTCAATCCCAACAAAATCACGCCCTAAAAGCTTGGCAACAGCACCTGTTGTTCCCGAACCAAAAAACGGATCGAGAATAACATCACCAGGTTTACTAGAAGCCATAATAATACGCGCTAATAACGCTTGCGGTTTTTGTGTTGGATGTAATTTACGCCCCGAATCATCCTTTAAACGTTCAGCTCCAGTGCAGAGAGGGAAAAGCCAATCTGAACGCATTTGTAGATCTTCATTTGCCGCTTTTAAGGCATCATAATTAAATGTGTACTTTTTATCTTTTTGATCTCGCACGGCCCAAATAAGCGTCTCATGAGCATTTTGAAAACGGCGCCCTCGAAAATTAGGCATCGGATTATTCTTGCGCCAAATAATATCATTAAGCATCCAAAAACCTAAATCTTGTAATGCCGTCCCAACCCGAAAAATATTATGGTAAGATCCGATAACCCAAAGTGTTCCGTTGGGTTTTAATACACGACGACAAGCAAGCAACCATGCACGAGTAAAAGCATCATAAGCAGCAAAACTCTCAAACTGATCCCATGCATCATCAACCGCATCAACAAGCGAATGATCTGGACGGTATAAAGCTCCATCCAATTGCAAATTATAGGGTGGATCCGCAAAAATCATATCAACAGAATGTTTTGGAAGTTTTTCTAAAACGGAAACACAATCTCCTTTAAAAATTTTATTGCGCCATGGCATTTGTGAGGGAGTACGAAGGAAATCTTTTTGAAGCTGAATAACTGTCATGAAAAACCCAACAAAATTAACTGAATTTGCCCTATAATCAACCAAAATAGTTTATAGGCCCGCATTACCCATCTATATTTACAAAATAGCGTAAACGTATCGTTAAAGTTCTACAAAATTGATAATTGTTTTTGTTTTTTTAGTAAAAAAACTTTCATATGAATGAAACCTTAATTTTCTTTTTTTCAATGTACTGTTCCCATATCTTTTATTTCGTAAAAGAATTAAGAATCATTTTCAAAGCGTATTTTTATGAAATAAGATCTTCTCAATATCGTTTTCATGAAAGTTGTCCATCTCGTAACATGTAAAGGAGTATCTTATGCCTCAGATAGATCTTATTATTTTTGATTGTGACGGAGTTCTCGTCGACTCTGAATATCTTGCAGCAAAAATTGGATCTCAATTGCTCAAACAAACAGGATATGAAATATCACCCGAAGAATTGAGTGAGCGTTTTGCAGGGCTTATCTTTCGCGATATTCTTAAACACGTTGAACAGGAAACAGAAAAACCTATTTCTGCTCATCTCATAGATCAAATGACTAATATTTTTCGTACACAAATAAAAACTAAATTACGGGCGATTGATGATGTAAGAGAAGCTGTAGAAATTATCCAAACACGCTATCCCTACTGTATCTGCTCTAATGCAAAAAGCGTAGATATAAAAGAGATGCTCACCACGGTTGATCTCTATGACCTTTTTGAAGGTAAAATATTTTCAGCACCTGAAGTTGGAACAAAAAGAACGAAACCGGCCCCTGATGTTTTCCTTTTTGCCGCACAACAATTACAGGCAGAGCCCCAAAACACTATCGTTATAGAAGATTCACTTCATGGTGTACACGCAGCCATAGCAGCAGGTATGCGTGTCATCGGCTTTACGGGAGGATCACATAGCTATCTTGGCCACTCTAATGCACTTGCAGAAGCTGGTGCAGAAACAGTTATTGCAAAACATGCTCATTTAGGAGAAGTCTTAGAAGCAATGGCAGTATGGCGAGATCTATTATAAAAAATCTCTTGAATATATCAATTTGTAAACTCTTGTAAGAAGCATTTTTATTCAAATGTCCTGCTCTTCTCGCTGCTCCTTTTATAATAACTTCAATAAATGCGCAATTCACGACACGGGTGAATTGCATCTCAATGTGAAGGAAAAATATAGCACCTCATTGAGATCATAAGTCTGTTAACCATTGCACGTACTTAAAAAAAAGCAAAAAACAGGGGTGCAAACTCATAAAAATTAAACCCTGCTTATCTATCTCAAATCCAATATCCCACTCCCAACCACAGCAGCCTATCCTGATAAATTATTATATTTGTCAAAAAAGAAATATTACGATGCCTTGCTCGATAAGATGTGAAAATTGCTAACCTCTTTCATCTGATCAAAAAAACACACACTATGGTAAAATTATAAAGGATGTGCATATTGATCATGGAAAAAATATTAAAATTCGCGGAATCTATGGAACACAAGACTTTATTGAAAATGACAAATGCGTCCTTGTTGAGTTACAAAGGCTTATATTTACTCAATCCAAATCTCATAAACTTGTTGAAGGCTTATTTACTTTGCTGCTTAAATAGTATTTTAACAGCATCAATTAGTACAACCTCCCTAAGATTACAAAAAACAAAAAGAATACACTCTTATGAAGATGTGCATTTTATAAAAAACATTTCATACCAAGTAATTTACAGACAATATATTGATTTATAATCATAATTTATCATTATTCAAATTAAGCAAAAAAACCGAATATTGTAAGATTCTCTCATTTCAAACCTAGATATGCTGAATTAAATAAATAAAGAAATAAAAATGCCTTTTAATGAATCATCTCAAAAGGCAAAAATTGTAGCAACATTAGGAGCGAGAAAAGTGTATGGCAATGCCATCTTTCTTCTTTATAAACGTCAAAAATTCTGATGCCCTAAGAATTTTATATTATGGGGGCTTTATCATCATATCTATCATTGCAAAATAGGCTTGAGTACCTTGAGAACGGTTTCTTTAAAAAAGCACATAAATATGAAACATATAATCATGTTAAACAAGCGACAGAGATACCAATAGTTGCTTAAAATTTTCCGAAAGCACTTAATAGACTTTTTAAATAAGCAATGAAATCAGATCTTTTCAAAAGTAATCCACTTTCTAAAAATAAAAGCGGCTTTTCAGTTTGGAAAGAAGAAAGTGTTGAAAATATTATCTAATGCTGATCTTTCGGCACTCATAAATATGTCTAAATTATATTCTTCTATACACTGCCTTGCATCATAGTAATATGCCGTTCACATTAGCGATAAAAAGATAATATCATTTATCTCTATCCAATTCGAGCTCTACTTTACACTATGAGAAAATTGTACATTTTTTAGTATCTATAACATATTATTATCTATAAGATAAATGTATATATTTAATAGTAAATTAAGAATTATTATTCTGCTATCACGATGCAATTAAATAACCATTGAATAATATCTATATAACACACATTATACAATAATGACTATCTATAATAAATACTATAAATAATAAAATTTTATCGTGTCCATTCATATTTTAATTGTTAATAATATTTTTATAACTACATCATAATTTTCATGTTTTCTATTATACTATCGATAATAAATAAATTTTTATATATTTAATAATTAAAAATTTTGATCAATTTTATTATCTATAAATGTATTTAAAAAATATATTAATATCGTTTTATAAAAATTATACGATAAACATATGTTGTTTTATATATAACACATAATAAAATATTGTATAAATTTTTTAAAAATATAATTTGTAATTATTACTGTTACTTTTTTACAATAATGTTTATAAAAAAATTATAGGTATATTTTTATATGTATTTTTATTATTGACTAAAAATACATATTGAACTATATGACTTGTATATAGTGTGAGATACATAAACATTATGTATATTTATTACATATATAAATTAAAAATATTTGAGGTAAAGTTATGGTAAAAATATTTAAAAATTATATTTTAAGCATTTTTATAGCGAGCACTTTTTTTATTTCACAAACTGTAAATGTTAATGCAAACTATTTGAAAAACGATACTCCAAAAGAGGAACTTTCTGTTTTCCCAATGGAACAAGTAAAATATGCGAAATCCGATGTAGTTTCTACGACTGCTTTCTATGCTCCGTCTGTAAATTATCAAACAGAACATAGAACAATAGGTGAAGGAAAATTAGAAAAGGTCTTTGAGCCTATGACTGTAAGAGGGGGACTATTGTACGCTGGATATGCAATAAGTTTTATAGGATCGATAATAAATTGGATAAATGACATAGTATTGATGTTCAAGTAATTCAATCTATTGTAGAAATATAGAATACATAGCTTCATTATGTTATTATTAATTATTATAAATTTATTAAATAATGAAGCTTCTATTACTATAATTATAAATTCTGTAAATTACATCCAAAAATCCAAAGTATAATTTATATACACACACATATATATATATTGAATACTATAAAGTATTTGAGGTAAATGATGATTAATTTTTTTAACAATAATATGTTAATTATTTCTATGATATCTGTTTTTTACATTTCACAGACTGTAAGTGTACATGCCAACTATTTGCAAAACAATATTCATCGTGAGAATATTTTTATTTCTGTAACAGAACAGAACAGAAAGGATGCAATCAGTACGATTGCTCTCTATACACAAAATCTAAATCGTTGTATGGAAAATGAAATTACCGTCGAAGGAAAATTTGAAAAGGTTGTTGAACCTCTTACACTCGGGGCTTTTGGTATGGGGATGGCACTTGGATATGCATCAAGTACGATAGGCATGTTTTTAGGATGGCTAATAAGTAAAATAATATTGTATTTTAAATCTCGTTAAAATTGAACTTTCATCAGAATAAGACCTTCTCATATGAAATATAAACTATGAACATATTCTGTGTTTATCCATTGTTGATGATAAAAACTAATGAATTATCACACTAAGAGTGAAAAAAGCTTTAAATGCTTCTGTTTCTCTCAATGTGCACTAATTCTGCCGATGCATCTATTCAATTCAGATTAAAATAAAAGTATTGGTGGTAAACTATGATTAAAGTATTGAAAACTTACATATTAAATATTTTTATAGCAGTTGCTTTTTTGCTTTCACAAGTTATAAATGTTCATGCCAATCATTTGAAAAATGATACTCAATGGGAAACTGTCTCTCTAATAGAACAAGGAAAGAAAAAAGCTATCGATATAGCTGCTCTTTATGTCCCAAGTTTCACTCATAGAGCAAAAAGTGAATCTGCTTTTGAAGGAAAATTTGAGAAAGTGTTTGAACCAATTACGCTAGGAGTTTTTTCTACAGTAGGAGCTTTGGGTTTTGGATTCTTGACTGGATCTGTTATGGCCATATTTAGTGGGATAATCGGATGGGCAATAGGAAAAATTAAAGGCAAATAATTCAAAGATACTTAGTTATTTTTTTCTATTTAAAATGAAAATACTTTACAGCCTGCTTCCCATCATTTAGCAGGCTGTTGTATGTTTTCTATGGATAACCTTTAGGTTACCATACTGTATAGCACAAATATAATATCTATTATTATACAAAGTAATAAATTAAGCTAAAAAAGATTATTCAAAGTATAGATTTGCGCACGAAATGCCATAAAATTACCTTATAAATCTTCCAATGTGAGTCTTGGGATGTATCATTTTAACATTTCGTTTAGCAGATTTAATTGTTACAGAGTATTAAGAGTATAAAATAACTATGAATGATTGATTTTTATACAAAAGTTCTTCAGTAAATACTATTCTATCTATTTAATTTTATTATTTAAGAAGGTGTACAAGTGAAGATACGTTTTAAAATCTAAGTGAATGAATAATAGAGAGAAATTTTTGACTGTAACAGATTTTCTGTGAACATTTGGCGTTTATATCTCAAAAATAAAAATGCTTAAGGCTATTTCCTTTCATTATTGAGTTAAAAAGAAGAAAAGAAGCTCTATCCATTTAATAATTTAAATATTATGAAAAACGTGAAATAAATAACTTCACCAATTTGCCAGAAATAAAAAAAAGGATAAGACTTATGGAATATATCAGCACGAGAGGTGAAGCTCCTGCTTTAAGCTTTACGGAAACAATCATGACAGGGTTGGCAAGTGATGGGGGACTTTATTTGCCAGATAAATTTCCTCAGCTATCATTTGATGCGTTACGAGCACTTCGTGGTCAGTCCTATACAACAATTGCTAAAACTATTCTGTGGCCCTTTGTGAATAACGAAATCGAATATACAGCTTTTGAAAATATGATCGCTGAATCTTATGCAACCTTTCACCATCCAGCAATCTGTCCGTTACGACAAACTGGAGCAGATGAATTTATCCTTGAACTCTTTCATGGTCCTACTTTAGCTTTTAAAGATGTAGCAATGCAGTTTCTTTCTCGACTGATGGATTATGTTTTGACTGAAAAAAATAGATGTGCAACGATTATTGCTGCAACATCAGGTGATACAGGAGGAGCTGCGATACAAGCTTTTGCTGGAAAAGAACACTCAGATATTTTTATTTTATTTCCTAAAGGACGTGTATCGCCTGTTCAACAACGGCAAATGACAACCAATCATTGTTCCAATGTTCATGCCATTGCCATTGAAGGAAATTTTGATGATTGCCAAGCTCTTGTCAAAGCAATGTTTAATGACCACAATTTTCGTAAAAAAAGAGCACTTTCAGGTGTTAATTCTATAAATTGGGCGCGTATCATGGCGCAAATTGTTTACTATTTTTCATCTGCACTTTCTTTAGGAGCACCTGATAGAGCTGTTTCATTTACTGTTCCTACTGGAAATTTTGGTGATATTTTTGCAGGTTATGTCGCAGCCCGTATGGGATTACCCATTGCTCAACTGGTCATCGCAACGAATGATAACGACATCCTTGTACGTACATTGACCAGTGGTACTTACGAAACACAACCAATAGTCCATACAACATCACCTTCTATGGATATTCAGGTCTCTTCTAATTTTGAACGTTTGCTCTTTGAAAGTGGCAATCGTGATCCAATGTGGATTCGCAATGCAATGGAAAACTTGAAAAAAACGGGGCTCTTTACTCTTGATGAAAAGCAACTCAAAAATATTCGTTCCCTATTTTCCGCTGGAAAAAGCAACATGGCTGCAACAGCTCAAACAATTGATAGTGTCTATAAGGAAAGTGGCTATCTTGTTGATCCACATACAGCGGTCGCTCTTCAAGTAGCGCGTGAAAACAAAAAACCGCATATTCCAATGATCGTTCTTGCCACGGCTCATCCAGCTAAATTTCCTGATACTATTAAAAGCGCTTGTGGCCTTCATGCTCCATGGCCATCTCATCTCAATGATGTAATGAAACACGAAGAACATTTTATAAATCTTGCTAATGATGAAAAAATAGTAAAAGATTATATTTCTTTAAAATCGCGTGCATCTTATTAAAGTTAGCTGCATTAATTTAAATCAAGAATATTCTGATACCCTTACAATGAGGTGTTTAGCTTATTTAATGGAGTTGTAGATACATGGATGTAGATATATGTCGCCTTAGTAATGGTTTGACTATCGCCACACATACAATGCAACAAATTGATAGTGTTGCCCTCGGAATATGGGTTAAAGTGGGCTCACGCAATGAAACCTCCACACAGCATGGTATTGCTCATCTTCTTGA
This sequence comes from Bartonella sp. AA56HLJMS, assembly GCF_042197145.1. Classification (NCBI taxonomy): domain Bacteria; kingdom Pseudomonadati; phylum Pseudomonadota; class Alphaproteobacteria; order Hyphomicrobiales; family Bartonellaceae; genus Bartonella; species Bartonella sp. AA56HLJMS. The sequence continues at coordinate 247,311 of NZ_JBHIRL010000002.1, forward strand.
GCATATGGCTTTTAAAGGAACCGAAAACCGTACTGCTTTTCAAATTGCAACCGATATTGAAGATGTTGGCGGTGAAATCAATGCTACAACCAGTATTGAAACAACAGCTTACTTTGCACGTGTACTTAAAAGCGATATCCCACTTGCTATAGACATTTTAGCCGATATTTTAATGCATTCAAAATTTGACGACGATGAACTAGAACGAGAAAAACAAGTAATCTTTCAGGAAATTGGTGCTGCCCATGACACTCCTGATGATATTGTTTTTGATCACTTTACAGAAACAGCCTTTCGTCATCAATCCCTTGGACGCTCTATTTTAGGAACAGCTAAAACTATTCAATCATTTACATCTACTGATCTCCATGATTTCATCAATAAACAATATAGTGCAGATCGTATGATTGTCGTTGCTGCAGGAGCTGTAAAGCACGAAAGTTTCTTGCGAGAAGTTGAAAGTCGTCTTGGTACTTTTCGCTCCCATTCAACCGCACCTCTTACTAATCTTGCAAATTATGTCGGTGGCGACTTTCGTGAATATCGCGATTTAATGGATACACAAGTTGTTCTAGGGTTTGAAGGGCGTGCTTATCACGCGCGTGATTTTTATGCAGCCCAAATTCTTTCAATCATTCTTGGTGGTGGTATGTCTTCACGTCTTTTTCAAGAGGTAAGAGAGAAACGTGGATTATGCTATTCTATTTATGCTTTTCATTGGGGATTTTCAGATACTGGGCTTTTTGGTGTTCACGCAGCTACCGGACAAGAAGGGCTCAAAGAACTCATTCCTGTGATTCTTGATGAACTTTCCAAGGTCAGCAAAAATATTCACGCCAACGAACTGCAACGAGCACAAACGCAATATCGTGCAAATCTGACAATGTCACAGGAAAATCCCTCTAGTCAAGCACATCTCATTGCTCGCCAAATACTCCTTTATGGTCGACCAATTCCAATATCGGAAACAATTGAACGCCTCAATCTCATCACTCCTAAAAGATTAACTGATTTAGCACATCGTCTTTTTACAAACTCCACTCCAACACTAACTGCTGTCGGACCTGTAGGACCCCTTATAAATTTTGATGATTTAACGTCAACTCTTTCATACAAGCTAAAGTAAAAACTTCTTTTCAATGCAACATCACAATAACGTCACATATTTTATCATAAAATTTACCACAAAAGCTCTCCTCATTAAATAAGTTTTGGAAATATTGGGCAAATAGGCGTACAAAACTACCCAATTCATACTTCATGTGATAAAGATTCTAATAAGTGAAGGTATATCCGTGAAATCTGAAAATTCATGGTTTAACTTTGCACTTTTAAATATAAAACTTCATTCGCTTCAGGTTCCATTGAAGCAAATGGGTGTGTGGTCTATTTGTATATAAAATCACATAACTTAAGAAAAAGTGATAACAATTTATTATGTAAATAAATTATAAAAGGTGGACGTTTTTTCTCAAAAGTCGAAATGAAAATTAAACATCCTAAAATATTGAGAGTGGGACATTGTGAAGAGTTTGCGTAAAATAATTGACATCATTTTCATTGTAGTCGTTAGTTCTTTTGTCCATCTTACATCAGCACAAGCAATTGAACCAGTTAAAATTTCTTCTCAAGATGCTGCTCTTGATCTCTCAAAAGCAATTGAAATTCACCATACAAACAACTCTATTTTTCAAACAAGTACAGCACCAGGACCAGATGGTATTGTATGGCGTATTGAAGTGCAGGCAAAAAATGAAAAATTTTCCGGAAATTGGGCAGTTTTTTCTCTTGCAAATCCAACAGATGAACAAGTTGATCGTCTCATCGTTGCCCCCCATTACCGCATGGCACGTTCTGGATTTTTTTGGCCAGACCTTGGATCATCAAGGATTCAATCCATAACGCCAAGCGAAGGTTTTTCCCTCGATCGTCAACTTAGTGCAAACTCTGATATCTTTCGTATTACCCTTAACCCTGGTGCTGTTATTACATTTGTGGCCGAACTTAACTCTGCAAATCTACCGCAAATCTATTTATGGCAACCTGAAGCTTATAAAGATGCAATTAATTCTTATACGCTTTATCATGGTATTCTTCTTGGGATATCAGGTCTCTTAGCGCTTTTGTTAACTGTTCTCTTCGTCGTCCGTGGAACGGGGCTGTTTCCTGCAACAGCGGCAGTTGCTTGGGCAGTGCTTTTTTATATTGGTATTGACTTCAACTTTTTAAATAAATTCTTTGCAGTTACACTCACAACCCAACCAATCTGGCGTGCTGGTACAGAAGTAGCACTTACTGCTACACTCTTCATTTTTCTTTTTACCTATCTCAGCCTTAACCGCTGGCATTATCATTTTAGTTACGGTGCTATCGCTTGGACCATTGCGTTTTGCAGTCTAGGAGCCTTTGCTATTTACGATCCCATCAGAGCAGCTGGAATTGCGCGTTTGTCTTTTGGCCTTACCGCTGTGCTTGGTATAATATTAATCATCTATTTCTCAATCAGAAGCTATGACCGCGCCATTATGCTTATTCCAACATGGTTGCTCATTAGCTTTTGGTGTGTTGGAGCCTATACCTGCATAGCTGGACATTTAAACAATGATATTATCCAGCCAGCATTAGCAGGGGGATTAGTGCTCATTGTTCTTCTCATAAGCTTTACTGTCCTGCAACAAACTTTTTCTAATGACGCTTTCCATGAAGGAATATTTTCCGACCTTGAACAACAAGTACTCGCAGCAAAGGGAGCTGGAAATATTATTTGGGATTGGAATATTGAGCGTGATCGTATTGTTGTACATCCAAACATGGCAACCCTTTTTGGTACTGAAATTCATAACCTCAATGGACCTATGCGCAACTGGATTTCAGCCTTGCACCATGATGATCGTGAACGCTTTCAAGCCGTATTGGATATCATTCTTAAAAATAAAAAAGGGCGCATTGATCAAATTTTTCGGCTTTCTTCCGGTGGTGGTTATTATCATTGGTTTTCTCTTCGTGCACGTCCGGCTATGCAAAAAGATGGAAAAATCACACGTGTCATTGGAACCATTGTCAATATTACTAACCATAAAAAATCCGAAGAACGCTTATTGCATGATGCAATCCACGACAGCTTAACTGGACTTCCTAACCAACAAATTTTCTTTGATAGACTACAAAATTATACCTCTTTAGCGAAAGCAAATATCAAAATTAGACCGACTGTCTTTATGATTGATTTTGACAATTTTCGCCAAATTAATCGCAAATTAGGCATAGCAGTTGGGGATACTGTACTGCTTATAATCGCACGTCGTTTAAATCGTCTCATTAACTTTCAAGACACCTTATCGCGTCTTTCAGCAGACCGCTTTGCAATTATTTTACTCAGTGAAACCGAACCACAAAAAATTGCAGCATTTGCAGATCATTTGCACAAAACAATTTCAGCACCTATTTCACTTTCAGAAAATAAAATAATCCTTTCAACCTCTATCGGATTGGTTACATGGAGTGAAAGCCGATCGACGGCTAAAGATATTTTTAATGATAGTGAGTTAGCGATGATTCGCGCAAAACAAATGGGTGGGAACCATATTGAACCTTTTCGTCCTAATTTTCGCACTTTGGGTCTCGAACATAATACTCTGGAGAAAGATGTTCATTATGCCATAAAACGTAATGAGATGAAAATCCTCTACCATCCTATTCTTAATTTATCAGACGGACATATTATTGGTTTTGAAACAATTGTAGAATGGCATCATCCCACTTATGGAAATTTAAATGTCTCTGATTTCATAAAAATCGTAGAAAATGAACAAATTGTTATGGATTTGTCACAATTTATCATCGATAATGCCATTATTGATCTTATAAATGTACAAGAAAAGTTTTCCCAACAATCTTTCTTTATTTCAATTAATTTACCAAGCGCAGAAATGATTCATCCTCGTTTTATCAGTCAATTGCGTGCCGCTTTGCTTCGCCATCCGCTCCACAAAGGGCGTCTGATGATTGAAATATCTGAATTTGTCTTAAGAAATAATCCTGAACAATCAGCGCACTTTCTTGAACAAATTAAAACACTTGGAATGAATCTCGCACTCGATAATTTTGGAACAGGTTATTCGTCTCTGACCTATCTCGTACGTTATCCATTTGATATGGTTAAACTTGATCGTTCACTTATCTCAATCGACTCTCTTAAGAAGAAAATTGTTCTAAAGTCTATCATTAATATGGCAACAGATCTTAATTTGCAAATTATCGCAGAAGGTGTTGAAAATGAAAAAGAAGCAATCTTCCTCCGTCAAGAAGGCTGTAAATATGTTCAAAGTACACTTGTGACGAAACCGATTGCCATAGAAGAATTAATTACGCTCGTTCAGAGCCATTTCCCTTATAAAATAAAAACATAAGGGATAAAATAACGTGTAAAGTTAAAAAGCTTAGAAAAAACTCTACGCGTGTCCCATTTCAGAAGCAAGATAAGTTGGATCGATACCCATGCGTGTTAAACTTTTATCATACTTGCAGCTTAAATCGCTTTCAAAAAGAAAACTGGGTGATGTAGAACTGATTAGCCAACCATTTGTAGAAATTTCTGCCTCAAGTTGCCCCGCTTTCCATCCAGCATAGCCTAATGCGACCAGTGCATGTTGCGGACCTTGTTCGCAACTGATCGCTTTTAATATATCAATTGTCGCAGTAAAACAGATCTTATCTGCAATAAAAACAGTTTCTTCACAAGTATAATCATCTGAATGAAGGACAAAACCACGCGAAGGATCAACAGGACCACCATAGCGAACAGGAAACTGTTTTATTGGTTCAGAAAGACTTTTTTTTTGGCCACTGTCTATGACTCCCAAATGAAGCAAAAGTTCTGGAAAATCAATATGATGCAATTGATTAAGAATGATGCCCATCGCACCGGCATCAGAATGCGCACAAATATAAATAACAGAACGAATAAAGCGTTTGTCATTCATCCCAGGCATTGCTATGAGTAATTGTCCACCTAAAAAGCCATTACATCGCTTCATTAATCTGTTATTCTCCATAATTTACATGATAAAAGTTTGTTCATTTAGCACACTAGGAAAATAAAACTCCAATGAAAAAAAGTCGTATATTTACAAATTTACAAAATATCGCAACTTTCTTTTATAAAAAGCTTTTAGTTACTTTAAGCTTAACATTCATAGTTTTAGAATTACTTAACATTCCTGTAAATGCTCAAACAGAACAAAAACTCCAGCTTTTCGCAACATCTTGGTATGAATCAGATGGTGGTCGTATCCGATTAGCGATCACTGAACCTTCTCTTTCTGGAATAAGAGAAGGCATTATTGAAATTGAGCTTAAACCAGGATGGAAAACTTACTGGCGTAATCCAGGTAATTCTGGCATGGCACCATTTTTTAATTTCAACCAACAGATTTCTTATGAAATCTTTTATCCTACTCCACAGCTTTTTGAAACAGAAAATGATTGGTCATTAGGTTATAAAGATAAAGTAATATTGCCCTTCAATCTTTCTGGTTCAAGCAAAAATTTAAGTGGTGCTTTCACTCTTGGATTATGTAATAAAATTTGTCTTCCATTTACTGTTAACTTTGATTTTTCGCCATCTGCTCTTAAAAACAAACAGCTTCCTGCTTCCTTCTTAAAAAAGGCGCAAAATTCTTTGCCCCGCATGACGCAGAATGCACTAAAAATAAGTGCTGAAAAAAATAATAGTACCCTTCTTATAAAAATACAAAATAACAACAAAACTACTCCTTCCTCTCTCTTTTTAGATGGAGGAGAAATGCAAATTGGAGCAGCAAGAAAAGTCAGTGATAACGCAGAATATACACTCTTCAGTGCTCCACTCTATTTAACACCAGAAGAAATAAACCAAAAAATTTTTTATACAGTTGCTTTTAAAGATCACGCCTTAAGTGGAACATTCATATTCCATACGCAGCCAACCCCTCTTGCGTCTCCATGATAAAAGAAAAAGCTCTCAAAAAGCAATTATGCTGGAAAACGTCCATTTTCACGATATTGAGTAATTGCTTTGCGAGCAAGGGCATCTGCGCGTTCATTTTCTGGATGTCCCGCATGCCCTTTTACCCAGTGCCATCTAACTGTATGACAAGAACTAGCATCCTCAAGAGCTTGCCATAGCTCCATATTTTTAACAGGATTTTTTGATGCAGTGCGCCAATTATTCTTTTTCCAATCTTCAATCCACTTAGATATACCGTTACGTACATAAACTGAGTCTGTATAAAGATCGACCAAACAGGGCTCTTTAAGCGCCTTTAATGCACAAATTGCCGCCATGAGTTCCATTTGATTGTTTGTCGTATGGATCTTACCGCCATAAAGCTCCCGTTCATGACCATTCCAGCGTAAAATTGCTCCCCATCCTCCAACTCCAGGATTCCCTGAGCAAGCACCATCTGTATAAATTTCAACGACTTTTTGTTGAGTTGCCATAAAATTTAAAAACCTAATTCACTTAGCGAATTTACATTACTGAAAAAACAAAGCTTGTGCCAATACTCCCATGGATCTTTCTTAATAACAAAGCTATTAGGCGGTGTATTAAACCAATCATATAGACGTGTGAGTAAGAAACGTAGAGATGCACCACGAGCTAATAAGACCATCTTGTCCAATTCTAAAGGGATCAATGGTCTTATTTTTTGATAATTTTCCAATAACTTACGTGCTTTGGTAAGATTATAGGAATGATCAGGCTCAAAGCACCAAGCATTTAAACAGATCGCTAAATCATAAGCAAAAAAGTCATTACAAGCAAAATAGAAATCTATCATCCCAGAAAGACGATGATTCACAAAAAAAACGTTATCATTAAATAAATCTGCATGAATAATGCCTATTGGTAAATTACATGGCCAATTTTCCTGTAAAAAAGCCAATTCCAACTCAATTTTTTGTCCAAATTCTTTTAACAATGCATCTTCTTTGGTTTGACAACGTTGCCACAATACCTTCCAATCCATAACAGAAAGAGTATTTTTACGACTGAGTGTAAAATCCTGTCCTGCTAAATGTAATTGTGCTAACCCCGTCCCCACTTCGCCACAATGATCTATATTGGGCTGGCGGATCCACTCTCCTTCCAGAAAAGTAATAATAGCAGCAGGACGTCCTGCTAGTTCACAGATCATCATTCCATCATTTTGAATAACAGGTTGAGGACAAGGAATTCCACGCTGTCCTAAATGCTGCATCAAGCGACAAAAAAAAGGTAAATCATCTTTTGAAATACGCTTTTCATAAAGTGTTAAAATAAATCGCCCTTGTGTTGTCTCTAACATAAAATTAGAATTTTCAATCCCCTCTTCTATACCTTGATAAGACAAAAGTGATCCTATTGCATAACGTGTTAAAAACACTTTTAAATCATTTGGGTGAATATCTGTATAAACGGCCATTATTCTGCTTTCGTTGTAGACATGTCTGTATTCTGATTTTCATTTTTTGCATTATTTGCTTGACCATTAACGAAAGCCATATCTTGAGACGTTAAAATGACGTCGCGTAATTCGCGACTCACTAAAAATTTTTCCGTTTCTACCACTGTTTCAGCTAATTCTATTGTGACATCATAACGCTCACGAAATGCTGAAATAATTTCATCAATAATAATTTCAGGAGCCGAAGCCCCTGCTGAAAGACTGACTATAGAAAGAGATTTTAGGTTTTCAAAATTAATTTCATCAGCGCGCTGAACTAAAATAGCTTGCCGCGCACCAGACTTTTCGGCAACCTCTACTAAACGTCGTGAATTAGAAGAGTTTGGTGCTCCAACAATCAAAAACAAATCACTTCCCTTTGCCGCTGCTTTAACCGCATCTTGTCGATTCGTTGTAGCATAGCAAATTGATTCAGCCGCTGGTGCTGCTAATGTAGGAAAACGTTGTTGTAATATATCGATAATTCCTGCAGTATCTTCAACAGAAAGCGTTGTTTGTGTAACAAATCCTAATTTATCTGGATCATTGGGTTGATAATGCAAAGCATCTTCTATCGTTTCAATAAGCGTCACAACCCCTTCTTCAAGCTGTCCCATTGTCCCTATCACCTCAGGATGACCAGCATGACCAATCAATATAACATGACGACCATGACGTTGATGTCGTATCGCTTGTTTATGAACTTTCGAGACCAACGGACACGTTGCGTCGAGATAAAACAAATTATAGTATCGTGCTTCTTCTGAAACAGATTTTGGTACACCATGAGCAGAAAAAACAACTGGTTGATTGCGATGTTCTTCTGGAATCTCATTAAGTTCTTCGACAAAAACAGCACCCCGTTGCTGTAATCCCTCAACTACGTAGCGGTTGTGTACAATTTCATGACGAACATATACTGGAACACCATATTTTTTTAATGCAAGCAGAACAATCTGGATAGCACGATCAACCCCTGCACAAAATCCACGTGGACCACAAAGACGTATCGTTAAAGGGGGAAGTCCAGACATAAATCATCCTTAATCTCTATAGTTTTAGCTATATATTCAAACAACCTATTATTATACATGAATAAGCAATGTAAAAAAACGTGCAATATCATCTTTTGCATAAGAACACACTCTATCGTGTTTTCTTACAGCATTTTCTTGAAGAAAAGCTCTTTTAAAATTTGCTCTTTCATTTTACGCAACTAAAGAGCGATAAAATACCAAACAAGAGATTCAATCAAAAGAATTCCAAAGATAGCTGCCAAATAAAGTAACGAAAAGAAAAACGTTTTTTTGGCCATCAAAATAGTTTCATTATGTGTATCAGCTTTCCATAAACGATAGGCAAAATAAATAAAGATAATGCTTAAAATTGTTGAAAAAATACCATAAAAAATTCCGCCAAGACCAGTAAAGCAAGGAGCAGCAGCACACAATGCCATCAAAACAGTATAAAATAAAATCTGTTTTTTTGTTGAATGTTCACCTCGTACATTAGGCATCATAGGGATACCTGCAGCCTCATAATCAAGAGATGAAAATAAAGAAAGAGCCCAAAAGTGAGGGGGGGTCCACATAAAAATGATTAAAAATAATAAAAAGCTATCAATACTCACTGTCCCTGTTGTCACGGCCCATCCAATCATTGGTGGAAAAGCCCCAGAAGCACCACCAATAACAATATTTTGTGGTGTGATACGCTTTAACCAAATTGTATAGATAACGACATAAAAGAAAATCGTAAACGCAAGAAAAAATGCCGCAAACCAATTAATGAAGCTCCCCATAACCAATACCGAGAGCATAGAAAGAACCATGCCAAAAATAAATGCCTTTTGGGAGCTGATTTTACCCATGGGAATAGGACGCTTTTTAGTCCGTTCCATCACAGCATCAATGTCAGCATCATACCACATGTTCAGTGCTCCCGCACCACCGCCACCAGCAGCAATACATAAAATTGCTAAAAAACCATACCACGGATTGATAGGAACAGGCGATACAAGCAAACCAACCAGAGCCGTAAAGACCACAAGAGACATAACACGTGGCTTTAATAATGTGATGTAATCACCAATACCGGATTTTGGTGGCGTTGATTTACCATTCACAACCGATAACTCTTCTGAAACTGACATTCCACTCAAAGCCCTTTTCCATTTCTGTCATTCACAAACCCAATATTATCTGACAAATATTATCTAGCGTATGGAAATAACCCATTAAGACCAATCGTATTTTTGAGAAAATATGAAATATCTCTTTCGCACGTATCCCCTAAAAGTAAATGGAAATATTGGCAATAAAAATACATTTTTTCAATCAACGTTCTCTCCACATTACAAATGTATCATAAAAATATATCATATGAATTAATATATTTGGGTAAATACTGATTTTGTGTTATAGTTTTTTATAGGGAATTCATTTTTTATGTAAATCTATGCACGGTTGTGGGTGTTGAGTCGGATAGGATTTTCTGTGATACTTTATAAATTACTCAAAAAAACTTTTTTTATTGGTGCTGTTCTTTACACGCTTTATAGTAGTTTTATCAGTCATGCATTTGCACAAACACCCTATGCACAAGATGTCCCTGCTCCGCAAACCTATGGTGCATGGACAAAAGTGTGTTCTCTACCACCAGGTACACCTAACATACAGTGTGAAGTTGTACAAAACGTTCACACACAAGGGCGTCAAGATATTACCTTGCGCGTTACATTTTATAAACTTCCTCAAAAGCAAGGTGCTTTGATGCGTGTTTTTGTTCCGATTCGCGTTGAATTACGTCCTGGCGTTGGAATTAAAATTGACGATAAAAATATGGGCAGAATGGAATATCGTCGTTGTCTTGGTGATAATTGTGTTGCTGAAGCCTTTCTTAAAGAAGACATATTGCAGCTCTTTTTAAAAGGAAAAATGGCAACCTATTTTATCTTTACAACTCCGGAACAAGGGATTGGAGGTTTTGTTGACCTTCATGGTCTTGGCGACGCCTATGCAACCTTACCGACATGAATGAAATCAATACATTTTAAACAATCAAAATCTCATCGTATATTTTGAAAGATTCTTAAAATTAGATTGATAAAAATCTTCTGAGCCCCCATAAAAATAGGATAATTCTTATGAAATCGCTGATTGATCATTTTGATATTGCTTCCTCTAAAGTGCAATCACTTATACAGGAAACACTTCATCATGCTGATGATGGTGAGCTTTACCTTGAGTACACAGAAAGCGAAGCTCTTTTATTTGATAATGGACAGCTTAAAAACGGCTCATTTCATCAAGATATGGGATTTGGACTACGCGTTGTTGCTGGAGAGGCTACTGGATATGCTCACTCTAGTGAGTTATCAGCTGCTGCACTCAAACGTGCCAGTGAAGCTGCTAAAGCTGTTACCTATAATAATCATGCAGGGACTTATAGCATAGCACCTCAACAAACAAACAAAAGGCTTTATCAACCGCATAATCCCCTTGATGCTCCATCATTTGAAGAAAAAAGTGCTCTTTTGCAAAAAATTGATGCCTATTTACGTGCTAAAAATGATAAATTGCATCAGGTGACTGTTTCTCTTTCCGGCTCGCTACAACATGTTGAAATTTTACGTGCAGATGGTTATTTGGTTCGTGATATTCGTCCCCTTGTGCGACTTTCTATATCTGTGGTCGCAGCTGAAGGCAATCGTCGTGAAAATGGTTTTTATGGATGTGGAGGGAGACAAGCATTTAACCAATTTATTCATGAAGACAATTGGAAAAAAGCCGCGGATGAAGCCTTACGTATGGCTTTAACAAATTTAGAAGCAGAAGCAGCACCTGCTGGATCTTTTGATGTTGTCTTAGCTAACGGATGGCCTGGTGTTATGCTCCATGAAGCCGTAGGTCATGGTTTAGAAGGTGACTTTAACCGTAAAAAAACATCGGCTTTTGCTGGACTTTTAGGACAACAAGTTGCAGCAAAAGGTGTTACAGTTGTTGATGATGGAACAATTCCACAATGCCGTGGCTCTCTCACTGTCGATGATGAGGGGACCCCTTCAGGATATAACGTTCTCATTGAAGATGGAAAACTCGTTGGTTTTATGCAAGACAGACTTAATGCACGGCTTATGGGAGGTAAATCAACTGGAAATGGACGGCGTGAATCTTATGCTTATGCACCAATGCCACGAATGACCAATACAATCATGCTAGGAGGAGATAAAACACCTGAAGAAATCCTTTCTTCACTTAAAAGTGGTATCTATGCTGTTTCATTTGGTGGAGGACAAGTTGATATTACTTCCGGAAAATTCGTCTTTGAATGTACTGAAGCATACCGAGTAGAAAATGGCAAAATTTGTGCACCAATCAAAGGTGCAACTCTTATTGGAAATGGACCGGATGCTATGAAACGTATCACAATGATTGGTAATGATAGTAAACTAGATAATGGTATTGGTATGTGCGGAAAAGCAGGGCAAAATGTCCCTGTTGGTGTTGGTCAACCTCATCTTCGAATCAATAATATGACAATCGGTGGAACTGCGCTTATAGAGGAATAAGCTTGCTCATTCCTTCCCAGTATTGCCTCCTTCTCGTCTATTATGACCATTTTGTGAGGGGGAGATTACAATGAATTGATTTATAAAGATAATCTAGCGTTATTCATATTGTATTAGAACCTTGAATACCGCAAGATTCTCTCATTTTAAATCTGTGTCTGTTGGATCAATCAAAATCATTCGTTTATACGTTACAGGCGGGGAGAGTTATATGGATAAAAACTGTACAAGAAAAGACTAAAGATTCCTCTTATGGGCCGTCTCAAGTACCAAGAGTTTTAAGAAACATTAGGGGATGGCAAATATAACGACGGCACAGGCTTATTCAGACACATCTTTTTCGTAAGATATTAGTCTTTTGTGTGGTTTTTTTGTGTGGGGTAACTTGTCTTTTATATTTCATAATAAAAAAGCTTAAAAGAAAAAAGCACTTTCTACATTCAGTGCTCTTAGCTCAACGAGAAAAAGGTTATTATTATAGATAAATTTTGGAGAAATTTTATAATAATACACAGGTCAACTTTTAAAAAATCTTCATAGTATTAAAAAACTTTCAGGCTAAAGTTTCCAACCTTTCTTTTTTTTCTTTTTGCTCAAAACAGCAACAACTTCGACATGTGGTGACCATAAAAATTGATCAATCGGTATGATTTTTTCTACTGTATACCCCCCTGCAACAAGAAGAGATAAATCACGAGCAAATGTAGTAGGATTACAAGAAATTGCCACAACACGTGATACTGTTGTCTTCGCTAATTCACGTACTTGTTGCTCTGCACCAGCACGGGGAGGATCAAAAACAACACTCTCAAAACATTCAAGTTCCTTTACAGAAAGGGGATGTCGGAAAAGATCACGTTTTTCACAAGTGACCGTTTTTAAACCAGTCGCAAAACGTGCTGCTGTATTTAGATTTCTTAATGCATCTTCATTATTTTCTACTGCATGAACATTCATCTTTTTTGCCATACGCAAGGTAAATGTTCCTACCCCTGAAAACAAATCAACAGCATTCTTTGCTTTTTTTAAATGAGTCAAAATAATATTGCCCATTATATTTTCAGCTTCACAAGTTGCTTGCAGAAAACCACCAGAAGGAAATTCAACACGGACATCTCCAAAGTAAATCTCTGGTTTTTCTCGTTCAACCAAAACTTCACCGTCAACAGATAAACGTATAATCCCATATGAAAGAGCAGCACTGATCATTCTCTGACGAAGTGATTCATGGTGTATAATGCAACCGCTTAAAGCAACATCTAAACCATTTTCAACACATGTTATCGTAACATGAAACCGTTTGGCAGAGCTCTTTAGAAAAGCACAGAGCTCTCTGATATTATGCAACTGAGAAATAAGCTCTGGACGGCTTACTGGGCATTCCTCAAGAGCTACAATCTCATGAGAGAGATAACGGTTAAAACCAACTTTTTGCCCCTGTGGGGTCATGGATGCTGTTAGAGTAATCCGCCGTCGGCTATAAGGTTTACATTCTATTAAAGGCGCAACAACATTATTAAGTCCATACTTTTTAAGCGCCTCAACAACCAATTGTTGTTTCCATACGCGATAAGCATCCATATGCCAATGCTGAAGAGTACACCCTCCACATTCTCCAAAATGCTGACAAAGAGTATCAATGCGTTCTGATGATTTTTCTTTTAATGTTATATATGTTGCATATTTTCCATGAACAGTAATTTCAGCACACTCTCCTGGTAAAGTAAAAGGAACAGAAACGAAGCCGTGAGACGTCTTAGCAATACCATAACCATTTGCTCCGATATGATCGATTATGACATTGTCATTCACTCTTGTTTTTCTCCGAATAGTAAATATTCCACGTTGCCATCACCACCTGTAATAGGGGAAGAAATTAAACCTTTTGCACTCCACCCTGTTTGTGTATTTAACCAAACAAAAAGCGCCTCAGCAGTTTCTTTAGCACTTGATGGACTTAATATTCCTCCCTTACTAAAGTGTTTACGACCAACCTCAAACTGAGGCTTTACCAGTAAAACAGCTTGGGCACCCTTCTTGGCTAAAGACAACACGGGAGGCAACGCAAGTTTGAGCGAAATAAAGCTAACATCTGAAACGATAAGATCAATTTCTCGCCCACCTAAATGTTCCTGTTTAAAATCTCTGACATTCAAGCCTTCTAATAACGTTATAGCACTGTTGCCCAATAAACGTTTATCAAATTGATGATGCCCAACATCAACGGCAATGACATGATCTGCTCCACGCTCTAAGAGAACTTGCGTAAAACCACCTGTTGATGCACCAACATCAATGGCTGTCACTTTGTCCGTTACAATTGGAAATGCATCAAGTGCAGCAATCAATTTTAACGCTGCCCGAGAAACATAATTCTGCGCTGGATCACAAACGGTAATCTCTGCATCATCAAAAACGATTTGCCCAGCTTTAAAAACGATTTCTCCGTTAACTTTAACAGTTTGGCGCATAATTGCATCACGTGCGCGTGAACGTGTCGTAAAAAAGTTTTTTTCAACTAAAAAAATATCGAGTCTTTTTCTGGAAGCCATCTCATACTCGAATTTTCTATCCTGTTCGAATCTCGCGTCCCAAAACAGCAAAAACCGTGTTTAAAATACCCATAGCGTCAAGTCCGACACGTGAAAGAACTTTTTCTGGTGAACCATGATTCAAATATTCATCAGGAAATTTTAGTGTACGAACTTTCAAACCATGCTCTAAGAGCCCTTCTTGCGCTAAAAATTGTAATATGTGCGCTCCAAATCCACCGATTGCCCCTTCTTCAATTGTCACCAATACCTCATGCTCACGTGCCAAACGACGCATCAAATCTTTATCTAAAGGTTTTGCAAACCGTGCATCTGCAACCGTTGTAGACAATTCTTCAGCCTCCAACGCATCAGCAGCTTGCAACACTTCTGACATCCGCGTTCCAAAACAAACCAAAGCGATTCTATTTCCTTCACGCAGAACGCGCCCTTTTCCAATTTCTAATAACTCACCACGTTGCGGTAAATCTATACCAATCCCCTCACCACGCGGATAACGAAAAGAAATTGGTCCCTGATCATAAGCTGCAGCTGTACGCACCATATGCATCAGTTCAAGCTCATCAGAAGGTGCCATAACAACAAACTCAGGAAGAGTGGCCAAAAAAACAATATCAAAACTTCCAGCATGTGTTGCACCATCTGCCCCCACAAAACCTGCTCGGTCAATAGCAAAACGTACCGGTAATTTTTGAATTGATACATCATGAATAATTTGATCATAAGCACGCTGTAAAAAAGTAGAATAAATTGCAACAAAAGGCTTATACCCTTCACAAGCAAGTCCTGCCGCAAAAGTTACGGCATGTTGCTCAGCGATACCAACATCAAACATTTTTTCAGGAAATTTTTTCGCAAAAGAATCAAGGCCTGTCCCTGTTGGCATCGCTGCTGTTATGCCAACAATCTTATCATCATGGCGAGCTTCTTCTATTAAAGCTTTAGAAAATACCTTGGTATAGGGTAGAATATTACTTGATGCTTTTACCTGTTTTCCTGTCGTAACATCAAAACGATTAACACCATGATATTTATCAGACGAGGCCTCTGCAGGTGGATATCCCTTTCCCTTATGGGTTACAACATGCACCAAAACAGGACCATTAGGATATTCACGAACATTTTTAAAAACAGGCAATAAATGCCCCAAATTGTGCCCATCTATGGGGCCAACATAATAAAAGCCAAGCTCATCAAATAAAGTTCCCCCAACCAAAAGGCCACGCGCAAATTCCTCTGAACGACGAGCTTTATCCAAAAAAAACTTTGGCAATTTTTCGCTCAACATCTTTACGCGTTCACGCAAATGACGATAAGAAGGACGAGACACTAATCGTGCAAGATGTGCACTCATAGCACCTGTAGGTGGTGCTATAGACATATCGTTATCATTAAGAACAACAATCAAGCGTGCATTCAAAGCACCAGCGTTGTTCATTGCTTCATAAGCCATGCCCGCAGACATTGCACCATCACCAATGACAGTTATGATATTGCGTCTTGTCTCTGCTTTCAAAGCACTTGCCACTGCCATACCAAGCCCCGCTGAAATAGAAGTAGACGAATGCCCCGCCCCAAATGGATCATACACACTTTCTGAACGTTTTGTAAAACCAGATAATCCGCCCTCTTGACGTAATGTGCGAATTTTTTCTCTACGCCCCGTTAAAATCTTGTGTGGATAGGTTTGATGACCAACATCCCAAATAATCCTATCCTCTGGTGTATCAAAAATATAATGTAATGCAACAGTGAGCTCAACAACACCAAGTCCCGCCCCAAGATGACCACCTGTTACAGAAACCGCATCAATTGTTGCGGTCCGCAACTCATCAGCCAACTGTACCAAATCAGACTCAGGTAATGCCCGCAAATCTTGCGGAAAACAAACACGGTCAAGCAATGGTGTTAAGACCTGAGACAAAAAAAAACCTTTCTATTATCTTAACTCAAGAAAACACAATGATAAAAATATATCTTCTCTACTCTTTTATTTACAGTTTTGCATCTTTTTTACTGAAAAATGCTCTTTTCTATTTGAGATGAGCTATAATTTCCTCATTTTTAACTTATTTTATAAAAAAGAAATCAATAAAACTTTCTGTTTATAAACTAAGGTTATTGCTTCTCTTAAGTCCCACAATAAATATCCAAAAAGATTTAAATTATTTAGCATCAAGTGGTTCCACTCCTTCTGGAAAACCTTCTTCTGAAAGCTGGATTTTTTCAACTTTAGCTTCAGCAACTCTTAAGAGTTTTTCACAATGCTTTTTAAGCGCTTCACCGCGTTCATAAATATCAATGGATTGTTCCAAAGGCACATCGCCACGTTCCAAATTTTCGACAATAACTTCAAGTTGCTTAAGCGCTTGCTCAAAGCTTAAGGTCGTAATATCCCCCTCTTGTATCTCTTTTTTCATATGAACCTCAAAAAATATCTGTTCTGGATATACGAACTCCAAAACCTTCCAAACCTACATAATGATGCTCTTTAGAAGCATAAACAATAACAGAGCCTATCCCTAAATATTTTAAAATTTGTGATCCTAAACCAATTTTGCGCCATTCTTCTTCGCGTTCAATCGCCTGCACATGGTTTTCTGAACTGTTTCTTGTCATGTTTTGAATACCAACAGTTGATTGTATAACAGATCCTTCACGCAAATAAATAAATACGCCACGTTTTTCTTTTTCCATCATACGCCGCATCATCACCATAATATCTGAAGTTTGACAAAAAACGTCACTTATAATGTTTTCATGATGTAAATGCACAGGAATATTCTCACCCTCACGGACATCACCAAAAACAATTGCAATATGCTGAACGACTTCCCAAGGGAGTTGATAACTTTGAACAATAGCGGGACCTACGAATGTTTCAATAGGCATTTCTCCAACATGCTTGATCAATATTTCCTTACGTTGGCGGTAAGCAATTAAATCTGCAACCGTTATAATATGCAACCGATGTTCTTGCGCAAATTTCATAATCTGATCGCCATGTTTAACGCTTCCATCATCATTAACTAACTCACCGATAACACCAACCGGCGGCAAATTAGCTAATTTACATAAATCAACAGCGGCCTCCGTGTGACCTGAACGCATGAGCACTCCCCCTTCATGCGCAATTAAAGGAAAAACATGCCCTGGACGAACAAAATCATCCGCACTTGCATTTGAATTCGCAAGATTACGTACAGCTAATGTACGGTCATGTGCTGAGATCCCTGTTGTTATGCCGTGTTTAAAATCAACAGTAACCGTAAATTGCGTCCCATGTGCAGAGTTATTATCTGGTACCATAGGAGAAAGATTAAACCGTTTTGCTTCTTTTTTTGGCATAGGTGTGCACACAATACCTGTTGTGTGACGAAGAATAAACGCCATCTTTTCTTCTGTACAATGCGCTGCAGCAACAGTTAAATCACCCTCATTTTCACGGTCATCATCATCTGTCACCACAACAATTTCACCGCGTTCAAAAGCTTTAAGTGCAAAAACAATTTTTTTTTCATCATACGCCATTGTTCACCTTTTCAATCACCCAACTTGACCGCGATGTCTTAGATAATGGTCAGCAATAGCACAAGCAACCATCGCTTCACCAACAGGAACGGCACGAATCCCAACACATGGATCATGACGTCCCTTTGTTATAACGTCTATATCATGACCATCAACATCAATGGAACGACGAGGTGTTAAAATTGATGAAGTAGGCTTTACAGCAAAACGCGCAACAATTGGCTGTCCACTCGATATTCCCCCTAAAATACCTCCCGCATGATTTGATAAAAAAAGCGGTTTTCCATCATTTCCCATTCGCATTTCATCCGCATTTTCTTCTCCCCTCAAGCGGGCTGCCGCAAAACCATCACCAATTTCCACACCTTTTACCGCATTAATCGACATAAGTAACGAGGCAATATCTTGATCAAGCTTTGCGTAAATAGGGGCTCCTAAACCTGCCGGAACATTTTCTGCAACGATCTCAACAACCGCACCAACAGATGTCCCCTCTTTACGGAGTTTACTGATATAGTCACTAAAAATTTGAACCATCTCTGCATCAGCTGTAAAAAAAGGATTATTATCGACCTCTGACCAATCCCAACGATCACGATTAATATTATGAGGACCAATTGCTATCACTGCTCCTCGTACAATCAAACCAGGAACGATTTTACGAGCAAATGCACCTGCTGCAACACGTGCTGCCGTCTCCCGTGCCGAAGCACGTCCCCCGCCTCGAAAATCACGAATGCCATATTTAATATCATAAGTATAATCCGCATGTCCTGGACGATACTGATGAGCAATTGCTCCATAATCTTGAGAGCGTTGATCTGTGTTTCGAATCAACAGAGAAATTGGTGTACCTGTTGTCACCAATGTCGTTCCATCGTCTTGAACAACAACTCCTGAAAGGACCTCTACTTCATCTGGTTCTCGGCGCTGCGTTGTGTATTTTGATTGTCCTGGCTTGCGTTTATCAAGATAAGCTTGAACTTCTGCAAGAGTAAAAATAATTCCAGGTGGACAACCATCAATGACACAACCAAGAGCAGCACCATGACTTTCACCCCATGTTGTTACACGAAACAAATGACCAAATGTATTATGCGACATGAAAAAAGATCCATTTCTCTGTCAAATATATACAACGATAACGTATGTTGTGTGCTATACCAAAACAGCTCTTTTCTCCCAAATACTCTTGGACACCTTAAATTTGGTCAAATTACTGCTGTCTAATAAAATCTTATAAACCAAACTTTATTCTTTAACGACAGAAATGTCTGGTGCATCAACTGCTTTCATACCTATGATATTATAACCCGAATCGACATGATGGACTTCACCGGTAACAGAACGAGACAAATCTGAAAGAAAATAAAGCGCAGAATCACCAACCTCTTCAATTGTTACCGTACGACGTAATGGAGCATTATATTCATTCCATTTTAAAATATAACGAAAATCACCAATACCAGAAGCCGCTAACGTTTTAATTGGTCCAGCAGATATAGCATTAACACGAATATTTTGGGGACCTAAATCTACCGCTAAATATTTCACGCTCGCTTCAAGAGCGGCTTTGGCAACCCCCATTACATTATAATTGGGAACAACCTTTTCTGCACCATAATAGGTTAGTGTCAAGATTGAACCACCATCTGGCATCAATTTTTCTGCACGCTTCGTTAGAGCTGTTAGGGAATAAACGGAAATATTCATGGTCATCATAAAATTTGATTCGCTGATATCAATATAACGACCACTTAATTCATCTTTATCAGAAAAACCAATAGCATGAACTAAAAAATCAAGTTTTCCCCATTTCTTCTCTATTTCTCTAAAGACCGTATCAATAGAGACACTGTCAGAAACATCACAATGTCCACAAACAAATCCCTTTAATTCTTCAGCCAAAGGCTCGACACGCTTTTTCATTGCTTCACCCTGATAGGTAAAAGCAAGCTCTGCCCCTGCGCTACTTGCCGCTTTAGCGATTCCCCAAGCGATGGAGCGATTATTGGCCAACCCCAAAATTAAACCACGCTTACCGTACAATAAACCATTACCCTTAGCCATCAGCACTGCCCCATTGTTACTTAAAATTAGTATTATTCACCTGCCTATGACACAGGTCAACTTTTTCTTCAAGCAATTGGTTTAAAATCAAACAAAAACTACGCTTTTATATATAAAATTTTTAAAATTAATCTTGTTGCATTTGCAAAAACTGTTCTAGTGCGGCGGCATTTTCATCTCCCGGCAACATAATGCGAACATGCACATAAAGATCATCTCTTGTACCATTTTTTAAACGAAGCCCTTTCCCTTTCAACCGTAAAACGCGATCAGAACTTGACCACGCAGGAATCGTTAAAACCACACGCCCCTCCAACGTCTCAACTTCTTCTTTTGCTCCCAAAACAGCATGTTTAAGAGAAACTGGTAAATCAAGATGGAGTGCTCTTCCTTCAACCCGAAAATGAGGATGTTTTTGAATCTGAATGGTTATTAACGCATCTCCTGCTTGCCCGTGAGGTACCTCTTCTCCCTGACCTTTTAAACGAATAGTCTGTCCGTCTTCAATATAATCTGGCAGTTTAATTTTTAACTTTTTTCCATTTGGAAAAACAGCTTCCACCTTTTCTGCGCCAACCATCTGCTCTAATGTTATGGCAAGATTAGCACGAACATGTGCTCCTTGTTGGTGACGGTTATAGTGTGTGGAATTCGAAAAGCTACCACCTCCTCCAAACAGATCCCGAAAAATATCACTCGCATCAAAACTTGCACCACCTGAAGAGGAAAAATCAAATCCCTTTGCTCTTCCTGAAAAGGGATTTTGTTTATTGCTAAAATTTTCACCAGCACCATAGGCTTGATAAAGCGGTTTTCCTTCCATA
This sequence comes from Bartonella sp. AA56HLJMS, assembly GCF_042197145.1. Classification (NCBI taxonomy): domain Bacteria; kingdom Pseudomonadati; phylum Pseudomonadota; class Alphaproteobacteria; order Hyphomicrobiales; family Bartonellaceae; genus Bartonella; species Bartonella sp. AA56HLJMS. The sequence continues at coordinate 268,324 of NZ_JBHIRL010000002.1, forward strand.
TCAATTTCACCGCGGTCAAATTGTGCCTTTTTATCTTTATCACCTATAATTTCATAGGCTTGATTAATTTCAGCAAATTTCTCTTTAGCCTTTGTATCATCTTTATTATGGTCTGGATGATATTTCTTCGCTAATCTTCTAAATGCCGATTTAATCTCTTGCGATTTTGCGGTACGTGCCACACCCAGAATCGTGTAGGGATCACGCATATTGCCCTCTTTTCAATTTCTTCGTTTTCAAAATATCAACTGATACGTTGTTCAATATCCCTTATAGCTTCATCAGTCTATTCTAAAGAATAATTTCTTCTTTTCTCTTTATATGTCTATCAATAAACTAAAATACCAGATAAAATGAGATATTTATTTAATATAGCTCCTTGTAGTCTATGCTAAAGTAAAAATAATTAAATTACCATAGAAATACACGATAGCATTGGCTTTTTGAAAATAAGAAAAAATGGTACTGTGACTTCTTGATGATAAAGTAAATGAGAAAATGCCTCACCCATGCTCACTGATATTTGGAGAAACTATGAGCAAAAAAATACCAACAGATGATCATTTTATGCAAATGCAAAAACCTTTTGAACTTTTCGCAAAGTGGCTTGAAGAGGCAACGATAAGTGAAATAAATGATCCGAATGCTATGGCATTAGCAACAGTTGACGAAACAGGACTCCCTAATGTTCGTATGGTTCTCCTCAAAGACTACAGTCCCCAAGGCTTTGTCTTCTATACCAATTATGAAAGCTGTAAAGGACAAGAAATTTTAAAATCAATGAAAGCATCCTTAGGTTTTCATTGGAAATCACTCCGTCGTCAAGTCAGAATTAGAGGAATCGTTGAAAAAGTAAGTCAACAGGAAGCCGATGCCTATTTCCAATCGCGACCACGTGGTAGTCGAATTGGTGCATGGGCCTCTAAACAATCTCAACCTTTAGACAATCGTTTTGTGCTCGAAAAAGCAATTGCTCAATATACTGCGCGTTATGCTCTAGGCAATATTCCACGACCACCTTATTGGTCTGGGTTTCGTGTTAAACCCCTTTCTATAGAGTTCTGGTGCGATCGCCCATTTCGTTTACATGATCGTCTGCTTTTTACACGGGATTGTGTTGAACACAGCGATTGGAAAAGACAAAAACTTTATCCCTAATCCTTCAAACTTCATCGTTATGAAGATTTTTTCTTCGCAACAATTAAACAAATATTTTTTATTCGAAAAATTCTAAAAGAAGATGATTTATTTAAATAGAAGAATTTTATTTTCACTGTAAAGGTTAATTGGTGATATTTTCTACTGTATTGCTTAAAAATAGATTAGCAACAAGCTTATTAAAAAAAACATACTGTATTCAGTAGAAACTATGATTTTAGCTAACTTATTTTTAGACCGCAGAATAAAATATCATCCATATACCCCCACATACTAAACCAGCAAAAATCACAAAACCAATAAGCGAATTAGATTTGAAAAGCCTGAGGCATTGTGAACTATCATCTATATCAATGACTTTAATTTGAATAAACATATGGATGCTTGCCACAAAAATCCCAAAAAAACTAAGAACAGGAACTCCAGCTAAATAAAATGCTAGACTAACGAACATCACAAAACCACCATACAAAAATACTAAAGCACGCTTGGTTGCTTTACCAAAAAGAAGAGCCGTAGAACGGACACCAACAGTAATGTCATCTTCTTTATCTTGATGTGCGTAGATTGTGTCGTATCCTATGGTCCACAAAATTGATCCCACATAAAGCAAGATTGGTGCCCAGCTTAAACTTCCAAAGACAACAGCCCACCCCATTAATGCCCCCCAATTAAATGCAACGCCTAAAAAAAACTGCGGCCAATATGTTACGCGTTTCATAAAAGGATAAAATGCAACAGCTATCAATGACGAAATACCTAGAAAAAAACTAAACCTATTAAATTGTGATAAAACGACTAAACCAACAAAACATTGCACAAGGATAAAAACTCTCGCTTGAAACCGACTCACATGACCTGTTGGCAATGGACGAGAACGTGTCCTTTCTACCTGAGCATCAATTTTATGGTCAATAAGATCATTCCAAGTACATCCTGCCCCTCGCATAGCAATAGACCCCAGAAAAAAAAGAAAAAGATACCAAACCCAATGAAGAAACATTGATAAAAGAGTATCGTAATGCATGTTATAAGAGAAAAAAGCCATTGTTGTTGACCAAAAACAAGGCCACATCAACAATTGCCAACCGATAGGCCGATCCCAACGCGCCAATTGCGCATAAAACCATAAAGAACGGGGAAGGAAGCTGTAGACCCATTGTTTGGAAGATGCATCCATAACCCGTCCTTGGCTATCATAGGACTGAACATGCGCGATATTTTTATTTTTTTTCATCAAATGATTTACCTTTGGTCTTGCGATAGAGACATTTCATTCTTATGAGAAGGGGATGAGATTAATTATCTTTTATGAGAGGAGCAAGCAATGAATATTCTTCTTATTGGCTCAGGTGGACGAGAACATGCTTTAGCATGGAAAATAGCAGCATCACCACTGCTAACAAAGTTATATTGTGCTCCTGGAAATCCTGCAACAACAGAATTTGGTGAAAATATTAATTTGAACATTGATGACCATCCCCTTGTTATTGATTTTTGTAAAGCACATTCTATTGATCTTGTAATTGTAGGACCAGAAGCACCCTTGGTGGCGGGTATAACAGACTCTCTTAATAGCGCTAACATCTGTGTATTTGGTCCTACTCAAAAAGCTGCTCAACTAGAAGGTTCAAAAGCCTTTACAAAAGATTTATGTCGGAAGAATAACATTCCTACAGGAAGTTACCAATGCTTTAATGATGCCTCTAAAGCTAAAGCTTACATTCAGCAACAAGGTGTTCCCATTGTTATTAAAGCTGATGGCTTAGCAGCTGGCAAAGGTGTCGTGGTTGCAACAACTATGGAAGAAGCGTTTAACGCAGTTGATGCCTGCTTCAAAAGTACATTTGGAGATGCAGGAAACAAAATTGTTGTAGAATCTTTTCTTGAAGGTGAAGAAGCAAGCTTCTTCTGCCTTTGTGATGGTAAAGTTGCTCTTCCTTTTGGATCTGCTCAAGATCATAAACGTGTAGGTGATGGGGATACTGGAGCAAACACCGGTGGTATGGGTGCTTATTCACCAGCGCCCATCATGACCCAAGAAATAGTGAATCGTACTCTCAAAGAAATTGTTGAACCAGCTTTAAAAAGCATGAAAGAAATGGGCGCCCCCTTTAAAGGTATTCTCTTCGTCGGATTAATGATAACACAAAAAGGACCCGAATTAATTGAATTTAACGTACGATTCGGTGATCCTGAATGTCAAGTTTTAATGATGCGCCTCAAAGATGATATTTTGCCAATTTTTCTTGCTGCAGCTCAAGGAAAACTTGAAAATAAGCCTCTTCGGTGGTCTGAAAAAACAGCTCTCACCGTTGTTATGGCTGCTAATGGTTATCCAGACTCCCCCCAAAAAGGTACTGTTATCCGTAATGTTGATCAAGTAAACACTCTTCCCGATGTGAAAGTTTTTCAAGCTGGTACAGTGTTGCGTGATGGAGAACTCATTGCAAATGGTGGACGTGTACTCAATATAACTGCAACAGGAAAAACGATTACGCATGCACAAAAACGTGCTTATGAAGCTGTTGATTTTATTGATTGGCCAGAAGGTTTTGTTCGTCGAGATATCGGATGGAGAGCCGTTGCGCGAGAAAATTAAATCCTTTGAATATTCTTTTTTTACGATTTTCTTATTTTATATAAGAGCATGACACACAAATTTTCTCACTGTTTTACGTTGGCCATAATTTTGAAAAAATAAGTGTGCTTTCCTTTGAACAATCAAATATTGTAAATAGGATATCTACTCATGATAAAATAGGAAAATTTTCTGAATCTGAAGATGTAATATAAAATAATCATTTTACTGTTGTCTTTACTTTAAACGCATTTTCTCATCATTTTTATAAACACTTTCTTTCTTATAAAATCCTGAGGAAAAACGTATATACTATCATTTCTTTTATTTATCGCGTTTTTAGTGAAATTCCGCTTTTACGAAAAATAAAATGCCCAAAAAAGATAGTTATGTTATTCACATACAAATTCTTAAACAATATCTCTCATGCTTATCATTCCCATTTTACGACACTACCTGCAAATAGTATAAATCCATTCTGCCAGCTTTCTGGAATAAAAATAAAAACCTATACCATCATTGTATTTTCCAATTCTCAATATTACGATAACCCTTTCTATCTAAATGATTTTGATTATAAAAGAGAGATGAAATAAGAATATTCTGAAATATTCAAAGCTTTCATTCAACATGGAGAAATGATTTATAAAAAAAATTCAAAAACACTTCCAGTAATCTTCTGGTGTTTTTAATAATGTGGCAAACACCCAAAATTATACCGCAAAAAAACAGTTTCTATTGTTATGAAAACCGTTTTTACCTCTCTGAAAAAAGCGTTCTACATCATCGATTCCTGCTGCCAATGTATGGTGTCAAAAAACTCTCATTTACAATCATTGACTTTCTCTTTGTTTTCAAGAACCAAAAGTCACACCAAATCCCGTCTGTAAAGGTCTGAATTCTCATTAAGCGGGTTCCTCTTGCTTCCCACTCATATGCTGCACTTACACAAAGACCTACAAGCAAACTTAGAATATTCGCCATATCTTCTAAAAACACTTCATGTGTGAAGTTTACATGCCTTATGTTACCTCCCCAAACAACGATGTTTTACAGCACAACAAGATAAATGCTGACGGTCGTACAAAAATGAATGCATATTAATTTACTGGAGTGCAATTCGATTCGCAATCACCAAACGCAAGCCTAACGGATTGCTATAACGAAGTAAAAAATGCTTTTGTTTAGAATGTGCTGTTGTACCAAAAAATCGATGTAAATCAGAACGATCTTTTACAACCAGAATGCGATTATCTTCATTGATCATAAGCATGGGAAGGCCATAAGTATCCGCCCATAACCGCCAATCCAGAAGAACATTATTCAAATCTCTGGAAACCAAAAGCGGTACACAAGCTTCCTCATCGGCATGAAGTAATTCTAATGCAACAGCTCTTTCTCCTGAACGCGTTTTTACGGTACGTGCTGCAATTCCTTGAAAATGATAAGGGGGTATTAAATGCGATAAGCTTGAAGGCATATCCGTTTTAAAAGAAACACCACGCTCATTTAACGAACAAATAACCTGATTACCCGTTTTGGATGAAAAATATGTCGTCGTTTGTGGCAAATGGCACGGATCTAACCGAAATTCAAGCACCGCTTTTGCCTGATTAAAGCATTGATTAGCCATATACATTATCCCAATTTATCTTAAATAACATACACCCTTTAGCAGCTTTTTCTCATTGGATTATTAAAAGTTTGAATAAAAAACAACTGGTTTCTTTTTTGGTTATTAAAATCTAAACAAAAATGCATGATCACCATTCTTGAATTATAATACTTTTCTAGGATTCATTATCCCTAAAGGATCGAGTGTTTTTTTAATCCCTTGCATAATATCCAATGCGACAGGCGATTTAAAAGAACGAAGTTCTTCGCGCTTAAGCTGACCAATTCCATGCTCAGCAGAAAATGCACCTCTATAGTCCACCACTAAACTATGAATGCGATGATTCATTGTTGACCATAACTGCAAAAACACTGTCGTATCAGCTCCTACAGGTTGTGTAATATTATAATGTAAATTTCCATCGCCCATGTGTCCAAAACAAATCACCCGTGCTCCTGGAGCAATATCTTCAACAATAAGCGCTGCCTCAGCAATAAAATCAGGAATAGAAGCAAGTGGGATTGCAATATCATGCTTAATGGACCCTCCTGCTAACTTTTGTGCTGATGATATACTTTCTCGTAATTGCCAAAAAAAATCTTGCTGTTTTAAAGATTGCGCAACAACTGCATCTTCTATCACCGCATTCTTTAAAGCTTCTTCTAAAATAGTACTCAATACCGATAACGCCTCATCATTGCCTTGCAACGATGAAATGTTCATTAATACATACCATTCATGTTTCCGCTGAAGAGGAGGTTTCTCACACATCTTATAATCTAAAGCCATTTGCAAACTGAGATTTCCCATGAGCTCAAAACCTGTCAACATCCCTCCTCCATATTCTTGAGCCAGAGATAAAAACTCTAAAGCCTTCGCCGGACTATATAATCCCACCAAAGCAACAGCTTTTCCTTTTATTTTTGGAAACATCTTCAAAACGGCTGCGGTTATAACTCCCAATGTGCCTTCTGCACCAATAAAAAGATCTTTTAAATCGTAACCGCTATTGTCTTTTTTAACAAAACGCAAATCATCTAAAATACGCCCATCCGGTAAAACAACTTCTAAACCAAGACAAAGATCACGCATATTGCCATAAGCTAAAACAGCTGTCCCTCCAGCATTCGACGAAAGATTGCCTCCTACTTGGCAAGAACCTTCAGATGCCAAAGAAAGAGGGAAAAAACGACCTGATTCATCCACTTTTTTCTGTAAATCCTGTAAAATAACACCAGCCTCTACAACAACAAAATTTCCCTCAAGATTTATAGCTCTAATCTTATTTAATCGCTCCATGGATAAAAGAACGCTCCCTCCTCCTTCATCTGGTTGTTGTCCCCCCACAAGCCCTGTATTTCCACCCTGTGGCACAATCGGTGTGCGCGTTTTGCTCGCTAACTGCATAATCGATGAGACCTCTGCGCAAGAAGATGGACGTAAAAGTAAAGGTGTTTTTCCATGAAAAAGCCCACGCTCTTCAAGCAAATACGGTGCAATCAAAGCTTGATCCGTTATAGCATGCTTAGCACCAACAATTTCCCTAAACCCTTCAATTAATTCCTGCTCCATGTTCATTTCTCCTTTGGAGCCGCAGCCCGTATAAGACGATCATTGATAGCCTCTCCTAATCCGTATGATGGAATAGGTTCTACTGCGATACATCTCACTTTAAATGAATCTAATTCCTTCATATATTGAAATAAATGAGAGGCTGCCTCTTCCAACTTTCCATCTTCGCTAAGGTTTAAAATAGAAACGGCATTTTCAGCCCCCATAACACGCTTTGAACCAAATGCTAAAAGCGCTTCACCATTTTCCACCTTTTCTACATTCAAACGAACCGTAGCATTGGGAGCATAATGTGATTTTAACATCCCAGGAGCTTCAATCGCCGCCCTTTGATCTATCCGTTTTAAAGGCTTCCCCACAACCTCTTCAATTTCATCAGCCGCAAGCCCCCCTGGACGCAAAAGATAAATATTTTCACCACAAATTTTAATAATCGTTGATTCCAGCCCTATTTTAGCAGGCCCTCCGTCCAATATCAAAGGAACAGATTCCCCCAAAGATGCAAAAACAGCCTCAGCTGAAGTAGGGCTAAGACGTCCCGATTGATTCGCACTAGGAGCAGCAAGTGGACGGCCAAAATGTTGTACCACTTCCGCAAAACGACTGTCTGGAAAACGAACAGCCAAGGTATTCAAACCAGAGGTTGTTAAAGGATGGATATTATGCTGTTCCTTTAAAGGCAAAACCAATGTCAAAGGCCCTGGCCAAAATTCCTCTATTAATTGGCGTGAAAGAAAGTCAATTTTAACATAACGTTCCGCCATTTCGATGCCGCTAACATGCGCAATAAGAGGATTAATTTGTGGACGACCCTTTGTAGAGTAAATAGAAGAAATTGCCCTCCCATTGGTTGCATCGCCCGCTAATCCATAAACAGTTTCTGTTGGTAACGCTACTAACTTCCCTTGTTCAAGAAGCGCTATTGCCTCTCTTATCGAAGCACTATCGAGTGGTAGAATCGTCATGACACATCATTTCTATAACACTCTTTTAGTGATATTATGCTCTTTTTTATTCATATATCACATTGATTTATATGTTTTTTTAAAGTATGGGGTTCATAAATAAAGGTTAGGGAATAGGATTTTCCAATATTCTTCTACAAAACATATCTTATTCTTCTAACTTTCTCTAATAATTTTTTGAATTTTGCTAAGTTCTCTTGTGAAAAGCTATTGTTGAAACTCTTGACATAGACTTAACGTGCAGTACATTGTACTACAATTGAATAGGGGATTTAGAAATGGGAAAAATTCAAGCCCGCATACCTGATCAAGTTCAAGAAATTGCAAGTGCAGTTATTAAGTCTACGGGTTTAACTGTATCGGATGCAGTACGCATGTTTATGACCCGCATTGCTAGAGATCGAACATTACCGCTTGGATCTTTCAACCAAATCCGGAAACATTACGAGCTATCGAGGATGCCGAAATGGGATGCGTCGAACGTACATCATTAGACAGCTTAAGGACCATATTAGACAGCTTAAGGACCATGATACGCGAAGATAGAACCGAAATGCGTAAATCTGAAAAGAAAACCTAAGCTTGCTATATTGTCTATACGCGTTCATTCCGGTCTGACCTTAAACGTGAAAGAAAAGGTAGGTATGCTAATACACTAGAGAAGGATTTGCTGCTTGTGGTCAAAGCGTTAGCGGAGAATGAACCGCTAAAAGCGCATTGGAGAGATCATGCGCTAACAGGTCAATGGCGCAATTGTCGTGATTGTCATATCAAGCCAGATTTAGTTTTGATCTATCGAAAGCCGAATACCAAAACACTAGAGCTCTTACGATTTGGTTTGCATTCTGAACTACGCTTATGATTGGATCTCCAATTCATAGTAAAAAGAATTTTTCGAAGTTTTTGCTTGTATGACAGTTTTTCTAATTCTTTGAGAACCACTGCTTCAAATGAGCGAAGATGTTGTCTATCGCATCCATGAGGCGTGCAAAATCAAGAATAAGCAAAAAAAGAAAAAATGCTATCCACTTCATCAAGCGAGACATCATTTTCACGCTTTGATAGGTGATAATCATTTCTTGAAGCATTTCTTTTTCTGATTCTGTAAGCTCTGTGTGTTTTTTGGATTTTTTTCTAACCATGTTTCCACCCACACAAGCGTTCACCTAGATTATTGTGCTTTAAGATCTCTCTTGCTAAATTGGAACTGATGGCGTTCAGATCTTTCTTGTCTAAATAAATTGGCAACCAGCCAACACAAGAAGAAGCATATTTATTTGTCGTGCAACCAGTCAGAGAGAGCAGCACGCATATCAGCATCACTTTTTTGATTAACTTCACTTTCCACCTCCAGCCGTGTTGTGGCTGCTTTTAAAGCTTTTTCTGTTTGCTTTTGTTGCTCTGCTTTTTTCCCAAGAGTAAAAGCTCTTGCTAAGGCAATAAAAAAGCCGCTAAAGCCGCACCTGTTACCATCAAGTTTCTTTTCATCCATAAGATCATAGGCAGTACTCCTGAAAGCGTTTAGCTACAAAGAAAATACCAGTACATGCGGCTAAAACCATAATGGCGGCTAAAGCCCATTGAATGGGGCCATTGCCCACTAAAAATCCACCAAGCCCAGAAAAAGAACCAATAATCGGTGCCAATGCTTCTGCTTTGAACCCCCCGTTGGTGCTTGCGTTTCTACTGTTTGATAATTGGAAGAAACATAAGCCCCTTTCGCCCATAGCCCTGCCTCTTCTACACGCCGGTGTACAAGACCTTGTAAACGTTTGCCTCCCGCTTTGGTCCATTTCTGCAATTCGGTTGGTACAGATTCATAATCCCCCGATTAAGCCTTTTAAGTAGTGTTCTATAGCCTTCTTGAGAGCTTAACGTGCTGCCTATGATTTTCATGGCAAGATCTGGATATTGCGTGAGTGCTTGTGCATCTTCATCGCTATACCCTTTAGAGCGTAAAAATTGCAAAGTTTGTTTATGTTGTGCGCGTTCCTTGTTGCCCTGCCGCATAAGGATAGATGCATTTGAAAAACTTTCTTGTGGTGTCTTTCCTAACGCAAGCCCTGCAAAAAAATCCATTAAATGCTCGGAAAATTCTGATTTTCTAAAACGCTCCCATAAGCTACTTGGATTTGCTCCTGTCTGAACAAAGTTATCAAGTGACTTGATATAATCTGTTTTTTGTTCAAGATCACCACTTGCTTTTAAATGCTCCTCTTCTGGTAAGTGTGCATTCAAATGTTTTTCTTCTCCTATAGGTGCATCAAAAAGCTTTTCCTCATCATTTCCAGAATCGTTTTTCAAAGAGTTTTCCGCTATAGATTTCTCATTAAGTTGAGCAATATAATCCATCACATCTTTTTGCTGTCGCCCAGCTTCATCCCCACTAGACTGATCAATGTTCCCAACAAGTGGAGATTGAGGAATCATTGATGCAACACCTCTCTGCTCTGAAAAGTCATGTTTTTGTTGCTCTGGTACCTCTTGTATCTTAACAGTATCCTTTGAAACATCCGGCAATGGAGGCATTTGGCGTTTTAAATCATCCATAGACATAATCAATTCTGCTGGCGTTTTTTCCCAGCTTGTTCTGTCCCTGCTTGAGAACCGCGAATAAGCTCTGTAAGACTCAATTTTTGCGGAGTATTATCCCCATTGCTCGCATCAAAAGGGTCTGTGCGACAAGCAGCCCGTTCTAAAAAACTTGGCTTGTATCGTCCTTCCAACGGCGTGCTTGGAGGCATCGAGCGTTATTGCAATAAATATCTAGGTAACTGCGGTATAACCTGATACATTAAAGGACGCAAAAATTTTGGATCAAACAACTTTAAAAGAGAATTTGTGTTTTCTTGTTCCATCACTGCACCCTTTCCATCTCACAGCCACGCTTGCTATAATCTACATGCAAAAAACCTATCGCCTTATGCAAGAAAACAGCTTCAGGTTTTGACTTCAAAACATCTTGTGCCATCACCCCGCGATAATGCTCTGGATAGCCCCTGTAGTTATACTCATAGAGTTTGTATCCATCTCGCTGCCCTACTCGTACGATATTTTCTTTCGCTCTGATGTTGCTAAGCCCAGCAAAAGTACCAAGGATAGTTCCAACATTTCCAACAATCTCCTACGGATTAGTTTTTTTTATATAACAAAATATTGATTTATAATAATAATCTAGCGTTATTTATATTGAATTAGCCTCCCGAATAACGTAGGATTCTCTCATTTCAAATCTGTTTATCTTGAATCAATCAAAATCACTTGCTTGCACATCATAAGCGGGGCTGATGTGTGGGTAAAAACTATAGAAGAAAGGAGTAAAAATGATTCTTATGAATCGTCTTAAGAGCCAAGGGCTGTAGCAACACCCACGAGCTGGTTTTGTACACTTTCAAAAATGATATCTTTACCTTCTCCCAAGGTGATATTCCCGCTCTGCTCACCATTTGCATAAACAGGATTGGTCCCAGCGATAATATCAGCGCCAACACCATGAATGCTGCCTTATTTAAAGTGCCACCCGCTTGAATAAAGAAGGAGACGGCTTTGATCCCCTACTTCATTCGTGATTTTATCCAACGACCTTTTAACGATGGGGAGGACGCTTTGGTGATCGCTTTTGTAAAGCTTTTTGCTTTTGCTGACGTTTTCTTTCATCCTCAAAATGCGTTAGTAAAGCCCGTTCCTGTTTCGTTTTGTTGGTCACACCAAAGGTGTCATTGTCCATAAATTGCTGATATCCTGCTATCATTAAATTGCTTAGGAATGAGCCACTTTTGGGAGGTTGTGTAAAATAGAGCCCTTTTGAATCTTGCAATTTATACCGGAAACCTGCTTTTTTCATGCACTCATAAACTGAGGCAAATTCACTCGCATACGAATTCATATCACTAGAAGAAGCATAAACCGGTTTCCAACCACATTTTGATAAGGATTGTTGGATCATCGCTTTATCGACACCTGGTTTTTCCCATAATGCTAAAGTTGATGGAGGAGGTTGGTTAACACATCCAGCTGTATTTAAGAGAGCTATGCAACTCAATAGTTTTAAGATTTTCTTCATTTTTCCCCTCTTTCAATGGATTTATTTACTATAAAAAAGCTCATAAGCCTGTTGATATTTTCTGTCACCGCTGCTTAAAACAACGGTGAACAATATTGAGATGTTAGATTGAGAAAACAATCGCGCCATTCCAAGCGAAGGCAAAGATGGCGGATTGTTGATCGTCACAAACAGCAAAACTTAAGGTTGGCATTCATCCGCATTTTTGTACTTTTTACAAAACGGGCTGTTTAAGCGCTTTTCGACACTTCTCTTCGGGATGACAGCACCAGGCTGACAAATGGGGAGGTTTTCCTCTTTAAAAGTATAACACGGACTCCCTCCCCCTTTATAACGGAATCCTGCTTGAATCATACATGTATAAGTTGTTGCTTTTGCATTGATGCTCTGCTTTCTATTTTCTGAATCAGGATCGATAAGACTCGGCATTCCACATTCTAATAAGGCTTTTCCTACCTCAGTAGAATCCGCACCTGATTTCTCCCACATACTCACGTACCCTGGAGCAGGTTTGTCAATGTTTTCAATGTCACATCCAGTAACCGTTAACAAAATGAGCAGGCTTAATAAATTAAAAAACATTTTCATTTTTTGTTCCCTGTTCTCCTTGAATAAAGTTTTTTAAAATCAAATGAACCGTAATTCCATCTACACGCATCACTCGCATCAGCATAACAATTATGGGGGCTCGGGTTAAGGCCCAAGACCGCTCTCCCCATCTCTCTGAGAGGATTAGTTGCTATAGTAAATAAACTGTTTGCTGCAAATATCGTCATATAAAAAGGATTTTTTATACCTTTCTCCAAAAGTGAAAAATCTAGATTTAAAGGTGCCTTATAAGCCGTAGGCCAATTGTAACCAATCACTGTACTAATGGGGTCTAACATATGACCTTGTATGTAGATATAATTTTTTTCGCCATCGCTTAGATAATCTACTGTATTGGCCATCGATTGCATGTGAGCAGCCGCTCCAACAAGATAGAAGTCTGTTTTCTTGGCTACACTGTGGATACCATGTTCTTGCAAGTCATTTGCTCCATTGCTTACTGTTAAGGTACCACGGCTATGCCCACTAACAATAGCATTGTCATTGCCATAACGATAGATAAAATCTTGGAACTTCTTGGTCGAATTACT